>JBHPCE010000001.1:0-61831 GCA_042576345.1 Candidatus Babelota bacterium
GCTCAAAGTTCATGATTTGGTTTTAAGCCGAGATTTGCAAGGCAATTTGATACACGTTCGAATAAAATCGATTAAAAAACACAAAGTAGATTATATTTTTGGAGTTTACACAGAGGGCTCAAGGCAACGCTACATCTCACTTTCACCATCTCAAACTTTGTACGACCCAGTGCGAGACGAGTGGGTTCAGGCTCAACACATAGACAAAAACACAGTTCTTTTGGATTCAGATGGCAATCATGTTGCCGTGACCAAAGTTGTCGTTCAAAAAGTTCCACAAAGGCATTTGGACAAAAATATTAGCAGTTGCTTTGCATATCCGTTTGAGCTTGAGCATTCAAATGTATTTTTCATCGTTGCCAGAAACTACAGCAATCCTTCCACTTTTCGATACATCCTAGCCCACAATGGTCTACCCGCGCTTCTGCCCATAGCTGCAACGGCCTCGTTTTCTTTCGGTTCCTCGTTATCTTCATTAACCCTTACTGGAGCGACATTAAGTGTCGGTAAAATTGGTCTTTCGCTGGGAATTGGGCTAACAGGAGTCGGCGTTGCCGTTTGCGTTGGCATCGCTGGCTACAAGGTTTTCAACTACTTTTTCACAAAAAAACCACCAGAATTCATCGAGAGGGCAGGCAAAATTGATTCCTGGGCAAGTGACCCAAGGCCAAAGCGCACAGGAAACGCCATTGCGGCCCTTCGTGACAGCGGCGAGCTTGGCGTGGTTGGAATCCAAAACTCCCAAACTCCGACTGAAAGCCCTCATCCAGCCATAACAGTCTTTGAAAATGACAATCCTTCGGTAGGAATTATCGACTATGCTTTGAACTTGAATGATGAAAATCAAAAGGGAGATAAAGAAAAAGCAAAACAAAAAGATGAAGACAACGAAGTTTGTGCTGCCGCCGGAGGTGGGCCACCGAAAAAGCCAGAAGATGATGACGACAAAGATGAAGAAAAAAAAGATGAGCAATCATCGGATAAAGAAGACAAAAATCAAGATAAACCAAAACAAGAAAAACCAATAGAAGATCTTGACAAAGAAACTATCATTAAAAAATTATCGGCTCTAGGTGCTGGATCTGTTGAAAAACTTCGAAGAAACTGGAAAACAATAAATCATTTTTTAAAACATACCAAGAGAGAACTTAAAAGAGCTCTTAAAAACTTTAAAAAACTTAAAAATACACATATAGAAAAAAGAAGAAATTACAATCGAGATCCCTACAAATACGACAATTTAGGAAAGTTAAAAAACGCAAAATCTCAGGAAGAAATAAACCGAACAATTTCAACACGTGACAATGAATTGGGCAATCAAATTTCTTTTCAAAATTTTTGTATAACTATAATCATTGCCTTATTGGATCTTAAAAAAGGGTAAGTTTTATGGAAATAAAGATTGACTATTTTGAATACATCTGTAACAGAATTATTTATGAAACTATATCTATGGGGTTTACCTCTATAGACATTAATGAATTTGATTTTTATTGGTGCATTGTAGCAAGTGAGGAATATGATGACGATCCTCCCGAAGTTTGTATGGGCTCCTTGCTTGATGAGCGGGAATGGCTCTATTCAGTCTTAGACGATTCTGAAGACAACATGCCCATTATTTGCCACTACGAATGGCTTAGTCGTGTGATACAGGCTTTAAGTTATTTGGTTTTCAAGGGCAAAAAGCCAAATAAAACAGTCGATGAAACTATAGAAGTCAAAACAATCTCTCGCATTTTTGACGCCTTGGTTTTGGAGCCCAAAAAGCATGGAATAAGTTTTTTTAATATCGACTTTGACCATCACTGGGATATAAAAATTGAAGATTTATTTGACACTTCTAAACAACCTGTACCTGTAAAATGCTCCTTGGGAAAAGATTATAAATGTTTGAAAGACATGCTTGAAACAAATCAATTTAAACTTGCAGAGGCTCTGGAATGTTTGGCTCATTTAACAAAGGCAATCGGTTATTATAGCTAAAGGAAATTATCCCTTTTATTAAATCAAAAAGGCTTAAGAAAGATGCCACAAACAATATTTATCGCCCTCGAAAAACTAGAACAAGTCGGCTTGCGCATTTTCGAAGATGCTAAACATCTATCACCCAAAAATCTTTGTTTAAATTGCATAAGTATCGATTACTGCTGGACCGCTTGTCCGGAAAACAAAAAACCTTCTTCCAAAAACCTGATGCCTGCATAGGTTCATTAAGCTCAAATTGGGAATGGTTGTCGAAAGTCTTGAATGGTCAAAACAGCTTTTCAGTAACTGATTTTGAAATGCTTGGTAAAATGCTTTGTGCGTTTGGATATTTTATGCAAACACCTAGTTGTATGAATTCAGAATGTTCATGTGGCGATTCAGAAAAGGTATCTCTAGCCAACCTAAAAAGCTTGTTCAATATATTCATTGACGCGATGAGTAAAAACAATTTTTATGACCTAGACTGCCAATCTATAGGCATTAATTATTGGGGCTTTAAAACGAACGAAAAGTACAACTTCGAAAATAAAGAAACGGCCCCTGAGCCAACTAAATTTATAATCAAAGATACCTGGAACAAATTTCTGTCATTACGTAAGCACAATGCCATTTCGCTTGGAGATAGGCTTTCAATTTTGGGAGACATAATAAACATTTGCGGTGAAGTTGTATCCAATTCTGAACAACCATGGCTTTTATTTTGAGGAAATTTGTCAGTGACTCTAAAAATTAGCGAGCTAGAAGCTCTGTCGATATATGGTCTTAAAAATTTAACCAAATTAAAAATTGAGTCATTTGATTTCTCTTCTACAGATTTTTATTGGGTAGTTTTTAGAGAAGATATGACTAAAAAGGGTGTAGCCCCTACCAATCTGGGTGTTGGATCTCTGCAGGATGAGTGGGAATGGCTTCAAGATATTTTTGATGATGAACAAATTGCCGTGACAATGGATTTCAACTACCTGGGGAGCCTTACCAGAACTATAAGCTATCTTATTTCCAATGGTTTGTTCTCTTCTAAGGCCTCAAATCAACAGTTCAACAAGCCTGTAAGAGTTGCGAAAATTCAAGATCTGTATGAAGCAATTTTTAAGAGTATTTTGGAATGTAGAATTGAGGAAGTGGCTGTTGAGCATAATTTTTACTGGGTACTGGATATAGAAGATTCTTATTGTTTTGAAAAGATTCCAAAACCACGACAAAGGAAATTGACGGATGATATGAAATTCTTACGAGAGCAGATGAAAAACAAAAAAATGGATCACGACACTTTGGCTTTGTTTTTTGAGCGTCTTGGTAGCGTAATTAGGCTTGCAGATTTTCTTTAGAACTGAAAACGCTTCTAGCACCTGGACAAACTACCACCCTCCAGGTGATACACTTCATCCATCCGGTTCCACACCGTTTTGTCATGCGTACAAACTATTAAGCCATTTCCATGTTTTTCCTTGCCCCTTAGCAAAAGCTGGGTAATTTTTTCTGCGTTTTCCGCATCCAAGTTGCCTGTAGGCTCATCTGCAAGAATGAATGAGGGAAGATTCATCATCGCCCGCACCAAGGCCACACGCTGTTGTTGTCCCCCAGAAAGTTGATTTGGAAAAAGGTCAATTTGCTTTTCAAGCCCAACTTCGCAGAGTAACTCCTTTGCTCTTCTGCTAGCATAATCCTCCTTGATTCCCCCAATTATTCCCGAAATAGCGGCGTTCTGGAGAACTGACAGCTCACCAATCAGATAGTGAAACTGAAACATAAAGCCTATGGTTTTCCTCCTAAAATCGTTCACACTGTCTTCGCTCATCTTGAAAATGTCTTGCTCTCCAAGTTTAACCGTACCAGAGCTGGGATTGTCCAACCCTCCCAAAAGATGCATCAGTGTGGATTTTCCGCTTCCAGAAGCACCGGTTATAGCGTAAGATCTTCCCTGCTCAAAAGAAACAGAAATGTCCTGCAAAACATTGGTCACTTTGCCACAATCTTGGACATAGGACTTTGAAAGGTTTTCCGCTGTGAGAGTTTGTTTCATTTTTTTAACTTTTCTCTTTCTTCTATAAGTTTCTTATTTTCTATATACAATTCACGCCCCTTTTCATCCAAACGATTATTAAGTTCAGTATACATCTGGAGTAATTCACTGCTACGCAAAACTTCCTTTTTGAGGTCCTTACTTTTTTTTTCCCAATTACCAAATATCGAATCCCACCTTTTTACTATCCAACCGCAATCACAAGATAAAGCCCTCGCTAAAAATAGTGGATAAGCAAAAAGCAAGACGACAAATGTAAAATACGAACAAAGAATCGTTTTAAAATGTACTTTGCTGATATCAATCTGCAAACGAGATTTATAATCGTCTGAATATCGATGCGAAAACCCAATGACTTTACCAAGATAATCTCTAAAACTAATCGTTTTACCGGCCTTCTCACACTCCATTTTATATCCTTTAATCGCATAAAAAATTGTGAAACAAAGTGGAACAGGCATAAGACTGATCGCACACATTGTAGGCTTTCCACAGCCCCCCATCAAGGGCATATTCAACATAGCAAAAAGTAAAAAAAAGGGCCAAACCAGCCTATAAATTCCACTGCAAACCATCTTTAAACACCTCTACCTCTAGTCTTTAACCAAGTATCCATGGCTTTATTTTGCAAATTTAACGCTTCATTAAATTCTCTATAAAATCTTTCAGGCAATGGATTGCCGGCCTCAAGAGCCTCAAACCTTATGGTAAGATGATTTTCAAATAAATCATTTAGATCTCTTAGTAATTCCAAGTCGCGCGCTGTTATATTGTACTCTTTTTTAATTTTCCTCAGCGACCTATGCTTTGATTCTACTTGAACCAATCGATCATATAAACAATCAAAAGCTGCAACTTCAGTAAATGAAACGACGAGTGCTAATCCAAAACAAATAAAAACCCACACACGCAACCTTCTTATTGGATTACCTTGAGAAATTTTTTTGTCTTCACTAAAAATGTTTTTCAAGTACTCTTTAAATGAAAGCCTTTTATCAGCAAGCTTACATTCCGCTTTGTAACTTAAATTAAAAATAAAAGTTGATGCTGCCGTGGTCAAAAAACAAACCGGCAACGTGGCAACTGCAAATGTTTGTAGCTCACTAAATGAATTGCTGGGTGCTCCATAACACAAAACGCCCATGAACAGAACTAACAACCTCTTAATCTTTTTCATTATCCACCATGTAAAACGGAAAAAACATTAGCAAGGTCATGGTAACACGATAAGTTTAGCGCGTCAAATCCACGTTATCACGGTCCAAATCTCTCTCTGAAAGCCTGCCCTCGAACATTTCAAATGGAGTGTTTGGGCACTTTATTGCTTTATATAAGGTAAATTAGTTAGGGTAACAACCAGTTACGGGGGAATGGAGGTTCCCTTGGCGGTGTACAAATGTTGCACGCCTACAGATGGGGGTGATCATGAAGAACGAAGAAAAGGAAAGGGAAAAAGAAGCGATTCCCTGTACTCTTCCAGTAATTCCTACAGTCGACGTAGTCGTATTTCCACAAATGGTTGTTCCGCTTCTCGTACTCGACGAGAAAATCATTGGCGGAGTTTCAAGAGCGGCCGAAAACGACAAAAATGTACTGATAGTTGCAACCAAGGATCAGCCTGTTGGCTATGACGGCCCAATTGGCACACAAGATCTATTTAGCGTTGGAACCATCGGAAGGGTCTTGAGAGCAATGACACTTTCTGACGGGAGCATAAAAGTACTCGTTCAAGGAATCAGCCGAGCAAAAATCAAAAACATCACAACAGAAGGCGATGAACTCCAATCGGAAGTCGAAGAAGTTATATTTAACGTCTGCGAAGATAGAGAAGAAGAAGTCGAAATTAAAATGCGTGAAATGCTCGCCTATGTAGAACAGGTCGGCGAAAGAGTCCGCGACTATGGACGTGATTTTCAAGTCGTTATGTCGCAAATTCAAGATCCTGAGAGGCTCGTCGATTTTGTAATCTCTCACATGGGTGTCAGCGTCAAGCACTCACAAATCTTGCTCGAGAAAAATAATATCTTAGACTTACTGGACGGTGTTTTTGAGTTATTCAGAAATGAAGTTGAGCTCGCATCCGTTCAAGAAGACGTAAAAGTTACTGCCAGAGACTCCATCGACCGCTCACAGCGCGAGTACTTCCTCAAAGAACAGCTCAGAGCAATCCAAAAAGAGCTTGGTGAGTCGAGTGATTCAGAAAACGACGATTTAAAAGAAAAATTAAGAACGCTGCCATTGTCTGACGAAGCACGAGAAGAAGCTGAAAGGCAGCTGAGAAGATTGGAACACACATCGCAAGACTCTCTTGAAGCCACTGTAATTCGAAACCACCTTGAATGGCTCTTTGGGATGCCATGGGGCGTTAAAACAGAAGATATTTGTGAGATAAAACATGCACAAACAATCTTGGACGAAGACCACTTTGGGCTTGAAAAAGTTAAAGACCGAATCTTAGATTACCTCTCAGTCCGCATGTTCCAGAACGAATACCACGCACCACTGCTCTGTTTAACCGGCCCTCCAGGGGTCGGTAAAACTTCTTTGGGCAAATCCGTTGCTCGCTGCTTAGGCCGAAAGTTTGTCAGAATTTCTCTGGGTGGCGTTCATGATGAATCCGAAATACGAGGACACAGACGAACCTACGTAGGCGCTCTTCCTGGCCGAGTCGTTCAGTCCATGAGAAAAGCTGGCAGCATGAACCCAGTCTTGATGATCGACGAGGTCGACAAACTTGGTCAGTCAAACCGAGGAGATCCAGCTGCAGCGCTTTTAGAAGTTTTAGATCCAGAACAAAATTCAACATTTTATGACAACTACCTCGGCGTTCCGTTCGATCTTTCTCACGTCATGTTCATCGCAACTTCCAATGACGCCAGCTCAATCCCACCCGCTCTTCGTGACAGAATGGAAGTCATCGATCTTTCCGGATATTCCAAGCAGGAAAAAGTTCAAATCGCAACCGGGCACTTGGTAGGAAAAGCAATCAAAAACGCCGGGCTTGAAGAAAAAGGTATTGAATTTTCCGATGAACTTATTGGCGACATCATATCCAGCTATACGCGAGAGGCTGGGGTAAGAGAACTCGAACGCTTCATCAGAAGAATATGCGCAAAATTTGCCAGATCCCTGGTTGAAAAAGGTGAAAAAGTAACGTTTACACACGACAACCTTCAACAATATCTTGGGCCAAGACGAATCCGGTGCGAAAAGGGCACTGGTGAGCGTAAGATTGGCGTTTGCAACGGCCTTGCATGGACACCATATGGAGGACAGGTTCTTCAAGTAGAAGCCGTTTTAATGCCCGGGCACGGAAAGCTTATTTTGACTGGACAACTTGGTGATGTAATGAAGGAATCAGCTCAAGCTGCCTTGAGCTACATCAGATCACACGCTGACAGATTTAAAATTGACGTCAACGCTTTTGAAGATTTCGACTTACACATACACCTACCTGCAGGTGCAATTCCAAAAGACGGGCCCTCTGCGGGCATCACACTCCTAGCATCTGTTCTGTCTGTCTTCACAAAAAGACCGCTGGACGGAACCTTTGCGATGACCGGCGAAGTTGATCTTCAAGGCACAATGCTTCCAATCGGCGGCCTTAAAGAGAAAGTTCTAGCAGCCAAGCAATATGGCGTCAAAACCGTGATTTTGCCAAAAGAAAATGAATGCGACGCGCAAGATGCCCTTAAATACGCCGAAGGCTTGGACCTGATGTTTGTCGAAAACGTTGAACAAGCATTGGACCGAATACTGCTTCCAGTTGAGAAATTTTAAAAAATAACTTCGTTTGGGCGGCCACGTGCCGCCCAGCTCTCATTTTATAGCAATAAACCTATAGTATGCTTCAGATTTCTCTTTAATGTCATCCCAGACTCGATCTGGGATCTAGTCCCTTTTTTTGCCAAAAAATAATTTGGTTCGTGAAATTTGATCAAAGCGCCTTGAGCTGAAAAACCCCTATTCAAGCACCATTCAGCATAAAGCATTCTGGATTAAGCGGTCTAGATCCCAGATCAAGTCTGGGATGACAATTGAAAAAAATAAGTTTAAAACGCTGTCCCCTCAGCCTCCTGCAGGTGTAAATACCTAAAGGTGCGCTACTATATCACCTGCTCAGGGCTGTTCTGAAATCAAAACAAAAAAAGCCCCCATAAAATGTTGCAGAATGCGTTTTTTTCACCTTTTCGCCCATTTTTAAACAAATTTGCAAAAACATTTTTTATAATATATCATAACCTCATGATGGTCTTTAAGAGGACCTGCAAAATGCAGCCTAAGTTGGATAGCTGCACTGCGAGACGGTCTCGCAACGGGGAAATGCCCCGAATGTATGTTTAATTAACCAAAAGAGAGGTTAATGATGAAGAAAAATATATTGATAGTTCTTGCCATGGCGTTGTTTGCGGGCGGCGTGAGTTTTAGTGCTCATGCGAGTGACAACGTAGATCCTATGGTTAAAGCACTACAGGACGCTGGTTTTGGAAAGGGTGAATTAGAGGATTGGCAAAACTGTGATATAACAAGCTTAACTCATCTTAATTTATTCGAAGGAAAATCTTTTCACGAATATGCACAAACTGCCCAAGAAGCCGCAACCGTAGCTAAGAAACTGCAAGCCAAAGGAATTTCCAGTATGAGCCTTGACACAATTGTATCAATCGTTCATGGCAGAGATAGTCTTGATGCCGCAATAGAAAGACTCGCGAGCAAAAAAGAAAAAGAAGAAGAAGAAGAAGAGTACGATGATCTAAGCGATGACCATGGCGAAGGCCGCGGTGGTGACGAAGACGCTGTCGGCGGCGGTGATGGCTATGAAGGCGGCGGTGAAGGAGGCGGTGAAGGCGCTGTCGGTGAAGGCGGCGGTAAAGAAGACGACGATGCTGACGACGGCCCCACAACCCCAAGATCTTCCTCACCAGACCAAGGCGTAGAAGGCGGCTACGAAGAAGGCGATGACTACGACGAAGAAGGCGGCGGCGGTGAAGGCTACGAGGAAGGTGGCTACGAGGAAGAAGGCTACGAAGAAGGCGGCAGAGATAACAACGTCGTATCTTGCCCAAACTGTGTTCATATGAACAATCCTGGATCTACTGAATGCGCAAAATGCTTTAGCCCGCTTAGTAAACCAAACTACAATCTTTGCAGAAATTGTAAGCGATTTAGCAATTGCCAAGAAACTACATGTCCATTTTGTAATGGAACTCTAGATAAATATAATCCTCCAAAAGATTCCGGCGAACATCACGATGATGGCGACGATGACAAAACTGGATGGTTATGTACAAGCTGTTTTAAAATGAACACTATTCAAGCCAATGAATGCGCATACTGCCACCAACATATTAATCTAGGGTCCCAGGACAATGATTCCGACAAAGACTCTGGTCATTACTCAACCCTCACGCAACTGTTCTGGGCAGGAAAATATAATCTTGGAGCTGTAACAACAATTTCTGGCTCAGCAGCACTTGCTCTTTACATCGCTGCAAAAGTAGCTAAACACAGAGGCTGCAGCGCAAAAGTTGTAAAAACCTTGAAACAGCTTGCGATAGCTGGGGGCACATTGGGTGCTGGCGCATTTGTTTGGAACGGTGGAAGCATGTTGTTTGATAATCTATCGTCAGCTTGTGATAAAGACGAAAAAGCTCCAACTCCAATCAAATAATAATCTAGACAACGTTTAAATTAACTTAAAACCGTGGGGGCGGATTTACCGGCCCCATCTCTTATTTTGTAGCTATGTACTCAAGAACGTCCAAGTTCCTTGGAAAAAAATCCTTATTTTTTCTGGATTCGCACCAAATTTTCTTTGTCTCATCACTCGAGCAACGCTCAATAAGCCCGTCTATCGAACAAAGAACATTTTCTGGAATAATTACCACTTTTGTCTTCCTTCCTGTGGTCATGTACACAACAGAAGCCGCAAAGAGACTTTCACTGTCGCACAATCCCTTAAGACAGGTTTTTTCAAGATGCGTAAAATTGAGCTGTATCGACAACTGCTTATTCTCAATTGATATCCCTCTTTTGCCTCCTTTAGCTTTCCAGCCTAAGTAATTGCACCCCGCAAGACTCCACAGAGCTTTGTTAAGCTCTATAAACTCATGTTCCATCCTGCCGACAACAGTTGTGTAATAATTTGTAACGCTTTTTAAAACTTCAAAAACCTGCCGCAACTCACTCACACTCAATAGTCTGGAATAACAATCTAGTTCGCGATTCTCACTTCTTGAAAAACTGGTTAAAATTCCAGGCATCAAAATAGCGGCAACGCCTCCTTTGTACCTCAAAGATATTGTGAACGGCACTTCCCAACGAACGCTAAACCCAGTTTCCACTTCCTCGTGTGGCCAGGAAAAGTGGCAATAATTTGGAAACTCTTTTGTCAAAAACATCGAAAAAGTACGTTCGATAGGCGAATTCATGTACTCTGCGACAAGCTCACAAAGCTCTTCTGGAGAATCCTCCCAGGCGTTGTAAACAATATTTTTAAGTTCACAGCAGTTTCTTATCTCTCGCTGGTTAAGCTCTGTTGAAGAGATGGATACAGTGGTCAAAACGCCCAATAATGAAAATACAGATTTTAACCTCTTTGTCATCCCAGGCTTTGACCTGGGATCTAAACCGATTAATCCCAAATAATTTAACAGAAAATCTTGCTTAGAGCGGCATTCAGACTTTGTTTCCTTGATCATTTTTATCAAAAAACGGAATAGATCCCAGATCAAGTCTGGGATGACAGATTTGTCTAAAAACGACGCTAACAACTTCATACGCTCAAAACCTCCATTTGCCTAGCTGCATAGATTTTAAGTCGTCAAACAAAACCTTTGGGACTACTTTTACACGCAAATATGCCCATAAATCAAGCAAAAAAGCTCTTAAATGAACAAGCTTACAACAGCAGCATTCAAAAGGTTTACCAGAGTGCCACCCAACAAAGCTCTTAGACCAAGCCTTATTAAAACACCCCTCTTGGAAGGCACCAGAGAGCCCAGCCCCCCAATTTGAATCCCTATCGATGGAAGACTTGCAAATCCACACAGTGCGTAAGTCATTATGGCCAAAGAACGCTCAGAAAGATTAGCTTTTAAGAGGCCCATATAACCCACAAATTCGTTTATAATTAGTTTCTTCCCCAGAACAGACCCCGCCGCTAAACTTTCGCTTCCCGGAATTCCTATGATTCTAGCCACAAACGAAAAAATAAACCCCAAGATGGTTTCAAATGTGTACGCTGTGCCAAAAATCAAAGTGGTAATCTTGGCCATCAAAAAATTGGCCATAGCGATCAAGCTTATAAATGAGATGAGCATTGCCATAACATTAAGCGCTAAACCTAAACCATCTGTTGTTCCTGTAGAAATCGCATCAATAACATTTGAAGTTGTAGGCTGTGCAACCTGATCTGTTTTTTCAATATCTGCTTCCGTTTCTGGCATCAGAATTTTTGAAATTAAAATTGAAGATGGAACGGCCATTACACTCGCTGTCAAAAGGTGAGATACGGGAATCCCAAGAGATGCATACACGGCCAAAATAGCGCCACTTATTGTCGCCATTCCACTGACCATTACAAGAAATATCTGAGAATCGCTCATGCTCGAAATGTAATTTTTCACCAAAAGAGGCGCTTCGGTTTGGCCCAGTAGAATGTTGGCAACAGCACAAAGCGTTTCTGCCCCAGCTGTCCCCAAAAACGGCCTTATAACCTTGGAAATGCCCGAAACCACCACCTGGATTACACCAATGTGAAACAAAAGTGACATAAACGCGCTAAAAAATATTATTAATGATGCAACCTTTATGGCAAAAATTAACTTCCACGGTCCCGCAGGATCAGCAAGCTCTCCAAAAACAAACCCAGCCCCACTACCGGCAAAATCTTGTAGTGAGACAACTGCCGAAGCACAGTATGAAAAAAGAGTTTGCCCAAATGAAGTTTTTAGAATCAAGACACACAAGATCACCTGAAAAATAAGAGCTTTTAATGCGTAGTCTAAGCGTATTTTAGACCTGTTTACGGAAAACGCGTAAGCTGTTAACAAAATTGAAAAAATACCAATTAAACCCGTAAATTGGCCAAGCATCCAGGTCTCCTTTCACGCCAAAAACCGATAGAATTCTTCAAATTTCCCTTTAATGTCATCCCAGACTTGATCTGGGATCTATACCTTTTTTTTGCTAAAAAAATATTTTGGTTCATGAAATTTTATCTTATCAGTTTAAGCTCGTAATCCTTGTTAACGCATCTTTCGTCATGAAGTTTCCTGTATTAAGCGGCCTAGATCCCAGATCGAGTCTGGGATGACAATAGGTTAAAAAAATCGCTTAAACACCCTGCTCCAAAAATTCTCCTCACGACAACCAACTAAGAACGCCTTGCCATACATCCAAAAATTTTTTGATTCTAAACATCGATATTTTTTGTTCTCTTTTCCCGATCAGCAGCCATAAGAGGACCTATAACATCATCTAAATCGCCCTGCATTACAAGGTCCAATTTTTTCAGTGTCAAGCCAATGCGGTGGTCTGTAACACGATTTTGTGGAAAATTATACGTACGAATTTTCTCAGATCTCTCTCCTGTACCAACTTGCTCCTTACGCGCTGAGCTTCTCTCTTGTTCCAGCCTCTCACGCTCAGCTTCAAAAAGCCTTGATCTAAGAACCTTTAAAGCTTTTTCCCGATTTTTCAGCTGTGATCGCTCTTCCTGACAACTAACGACAACCCCGGTCGGAACATGTGTTATACGCACAGCAGAATCTGTTGTATTGACATGCTGCCCACCTGCGCCACTGGCCCTAAAAGTGTCAATCCGAAGGTCTGAAGGATTTATTGAAATATCAACTTCGCTTGCTTCTGGCATTACAGCAACTGTGATTGTTGAAGTGTGAATTCTTCCAGCAGCCTCTGTTGTTGGAACCCTTTGCACTCTGTGAACACCTGCCTCATGTTTGAAGAGCGCAAACGCACCCTTTCCCTTGACGTACATTACAATTTCTCTAAATCCACCAACTTCTGTTGGACTCTCGGATGTCACCGAAACCGTCCACCCTTTGTTTTGGGCATATGCACTGTACATCTTGAAAAGATCTGCAACAAACAAAGATGCTTCCTGGCCACCAGCACCTGCTCTAAGCTCTAAAAACGCCGGTTTTGCATCGCACACATCTGGTGGCGATAAAATATCTTCAAGCTCATGCATAAGCTCTTCACGGCGCCCTTTAGCGTCTTTTAGCTCATCTTCGTACAAGGCCTTGAGCTCATCGTCTAACTCTGCACCACGCTTGCACTCACGAATTTCTAGGTCCAGCTTGTTCATTTCATCATGCAATGATAAAAGCCGCCCAAGTTGGGCGGCTCTTCTTTGAAGACTTACACGCTTTTCACGGGGAACGGAGGCATCGGCCAATTTGTCAGATATCTCAGAAAACTCTTTACGTAATTCCGGCCAATCTATCATTAGCTCCCCCGCTGCAAAGAAAAAGTATAAAACTTACTTTTTTTTGTTCTTTTTATTTTTCTTGGCACCATCACCAACATTTGCATACCTGGCTTGGAATTTTTCAATTCGCCCAGCCCTGTCCACAAACTTTTGTTGACCAGTGAAAAACGGATGGCAAGCAGAACATATATCGATTTCTATCTTAGACTTTGTAGAAACTGTCGAAAACTTGTTTCCGCAAGCACAAACCACCGTGGATTCAAATCTTTCCGGATGAATTCCTTTTTTCATAACTTTCACATCTCCAGCAATCACCCGCCGCAAACTTTTTTTACGCTGCGACGCAATTTACCAATCACTTCCACTCTTCGAACATCCACTCCCAACTTAATTCCCAAGTTGTAAGAGGCAAAATCTGGCCAAATAACATGGGAAATAAGCTGATTACACCAATTATCTCCCAAAACTCTCGGTCTGTAAAGCTGAGTATTATTTTCCCTCACGATATCGCAAAACTTATCTACGGCGTATGCCAATTTCTTGTCCAAAAATTCCGTTGTAAAAACCAATGCTGCAGCAGGTTTCGAATTTTCACCAAAGCCCTCTATTAAATTGTGGTGAGCTTCTGGCAATCCAGAAAAAACAGCTCTAATTTTGGAATTCTCATTGAATTGTGTCTGAGCCCTGTAAGCCGCCCAAAAAGTATCACCGCTAACACCAAAAATATGCAAATCACGATTTTCAAAATCTATTTCTAAAAAGTCGCTGTATTCACGCTTGTCAGAAAAAACCTCAACAACGCGTTCTATGTGCGTATTCAAATCATCTATTAAATTGGCAATTTCGACAAAACCTAAATTATCAATCAAAGAAAGTAATATCCCAACAAACCTGCCCAGCTCTTCGCGCGGCGTAGCACCAGTTTTAGGAGTATTCAAAACCCATGCTCCAGCCTTGCAAGCCTTTTCTGCCAAAATTCCGCCGACAGTAATCGCGCACAAATTCGCACCACAACCAACTACCCTGTCCAGAACATCCAAAATTTCCCAAGTATTTCCCGAATGAGAAACCAAAACCAAAAGATCCCCGCGGCCTAAATCAACCGGTATATCAAACGGATCCGATGCCAAAACTTTTGTACAGCCATTCCTAGAAGAGATCATGGAAACAATCTTCCCGGCTATGCCAGAGCCACCAATGCCGGTAATTACAACCCTGGAAAGCTTTTCTGAAAGAATTTCACTATTATTTTCGAAAAAGTCCTTAGCGAGCTTAACTCCCTCACGAAACTTTTTCGGCCACAACAAGTACTCAGACACAACATAATCTCCAAAAATAGGCAAAAATCAAAGTTTGATTATTGAGGCCTCATCCCTTAAAATCTTTACATATTCACTATATCTCTTCTGCTTTTCCGCCTCTATCAGTTGCCTGCTTATCTCCACACGCCTTTCATCAAGAGTTTTCAACCTTTTGGGAAATCGTTTAACCATCATAATTATCTGCTGCCCAACCTCGCTCTTGAAAGGCTTAGAAATAGCTCCCTCAGGCATTCTTGAAACAAACTTCATATTTTCAGCAAGTTGCTTTTTATCAATTTTTCCTAGTTCAATCCAATCGAAATCTACCCCGCACCTATCTTTTACCAACTTTTCCGCTTCTTCATCACTCAAGAAGGCCGATTTAAGCTCGTACGCTTCTTCTACGCAAACAGGATGTTTTTTGTAAAATTCAACAACCTTTTTTTCTACAACATTTTCCTGATCAGAAAGAACGCTGTTTTTAAGTCTAGCCACCATGCCAACCCTGAAAAATTGTTTCTCCAAGCGCCTTTTTGAAAGGCCCAGCTGCCTAAGCCATTTGTCCCAAGCCTCGTCGCTACACCCAGAAAGACCGTTTGAACGCTTTAATCCGTTTGCTTGTGCTTCTATCTCCACAGGACTAACCGTTATACCGTATTCAACAGCCTTTTGAACCAGAAGTTCTTCGTCAATTATTTGATCTTGCTTGAGTGGTTTTAAATTATTATCTAATCTCGGCTCAGATAAATCTGAATTTAAAAAACGAACACCGTTTACAACCACAACACTCTTGTCAACCAACTTTTTTCCGCTCTCCTTTTTTCCTGCAAGGCAAAAATTTGCAGCAAAAAACAAAAAAAGACAAAACCTGAAACTAGCTAAAAGCATTCTTCCAAGCACCATTTTCTCCTCAGTTTAAACAAACATTTACTGAAAAAAGGGAGGGCCCTCGAGCCCTCCCTCAGACCTTTCAGAAAATATAGCTTATTTTCTGAAAAAATCCTCATTAACTTTAAGCGATGATCCCTCTTTGAAGCCTTCAAGCTTCGAATTAAGAATTTCACCAAAAGCCTTTTCTTCGAGCATTGATTTGATTTGAGGTTTTACCTCGTCAAACTTGTAGAATTCTGCATCTTTTTTGTCCATTACAAAGACAACCCAGAATTCCTTGTCACCAACTTCAACGATGCCTGCACCTGGGAATTTTTTCATTCCGAGAGCTTTTTTGGCAACCTTGTCAGGAGCACCTCTAAATGCCGCCTCTGTCACTCTACCAAAGTCTCTGTAGGTGGCTTTTTTGGCAGCCTTTGCGGCCTTTTCAAAGTCAGCAATTGTCTTGGCACTAACACTTGTTGCAAAGTTCTTAGCATCTTCCTCGCTAGCAAATTTTGCACCAGCAAGTCTTACTCCACCAGCAACTTTTGTGTAGCGTTCTTTATTGTTATCAAACTCTTTCTGAATCTCTGAGTCCTTGACGGTTATCTCTCCGCGCATGCTTGCAACGAATTTTTCTACTACCAAAGCATCTTCTAATGCTTCAACTCTGTCAGCAAGTTCACGCTTGAACTCCGAAGAATCTTTTATTTTGTTATCAGATCCCCAAACTTCCTTGATTAAAATTACGTTTAACCAATCATTAAGAAGTTTTAATTTTGCTTCGGATGGAACCGTTGCAGGATCAATATCTTTTGTATAAGCGTTAGCTTGAAGCATCTGCCTCAATTTGTCATTAAAAGCACTTTCCATAATCACAGGCTTACCGCGAATCTCCGCCAAGACAGCGCCAGTACCTTTAGCCCCGGTAACACCTTCGGCTATCACCTGCCTAGGTTTAGCTTTTTTGCCAAAAATCCAGGACCAATCGCATCCCGGTATCAAAAACAATACAGCACATAAAGCAATACCAGACATTGCCTTTGCTGCGTTAGACCTCTTTAGCAGTTTCATATTCGTTTCCCTCATAAGTAAGAACTGCCAACAAAACAACAACATACTTAGCAAATGTACCACAGAACAGCATATTTTCAAGGAAAATAATGAAAATTTTACAACATCATTTCCAACAAGGTAAAACCAATGAAAAAAGTTTGCACTTTCTTGTATTTTTGATAGCGTAGCCAAATTCAAAGACCACAAAAAACATTCTGAAAGGGGAAAGGAATGAGAGAGAGGACTCAATGCTTTGTAACGTACATACTTATTATCACTTTTATTTACTCTTACATCTGCGATTCTAGTGAAAAGATTTCCAGAGAAGAACTATCCGAAATGCCATTAGCATCGCATTCAAAACTAAGTCAAGTGTTCGAAGACAAACAAAATCTTGCAAATACCCTACTTAACGTAACTCTTCTACCGGAGGATTTAATAAGGTATTGCATAGTGCCATACATAGGATTTACCAGAGCACACACATACGACGGAGCCAGGCTCACCCACACAATTCTTTTTGATGAGGCTGGCAATATTTACCAACACAATCACGCCGTTGGACTCGTTAAATATGAGGAAGCAAAGATGGAATTTAAAAAAATAAGAGAAGTGGACCAAAAACTTTTAAACGAAATTATGGAAGATACAAAAAAACAGGAAGAGTTGAAAAGACAATATGAAGGCGCCGAATCTATAAACTATTCGGACATCCCCTGTGCAAACTTTTTGGATTTAGAGGATCTTAACAGAGATTTCAAGTTCTCATTCAAGGAAGACGAGTACTTTGTTACACAAAACGGCCAATGCTACAAAGACACAGAAGAAAGGCTTGTCAGATGTATCTTTGCACACAACAAGAGAGACTTTAGAAAAGAATTTCTAAATCAAACAAGCGGCTTAATGCGCCTCTTATCACCTTCAACGTGGATTGCTTTGGGAGGAATCGTTGGCTGCATTCTCATAGGTAAGTTCAAAGAAAAAGAAATTAAAAAAATTAAATCAAAAAAAATACACCGACGTGAAAAAAGAGCCCAAATTAAAAAGCTTGAGGAAAAAGTTCAAAAATGGCTTTTGCTCTCATATGGTGCTTCAGCACTCGGCTTTATAGTGGCAACTCTTTACGATGGAGAGCGCCTATCCGACTCAAACTGCCCAGAAGACTACATACAAGCACTCTTAAGCTGTCCAATCAACGTCACCGCAAGACAAGCTTGGATGAAGGCGACAGGCAAAATCTAGCCATAGCAAATAATGCTTAAATTTAGACAAGTTAAATATTGAATTTTCCCGTATTTTTTCTCTAATGTCATCCCAGACTCGATCTGGGATCTCTTCCTCTTAATTTAAACAGCCTTGCTATGAAAGGCGCTTGAATAGACATTTCCCAGCTTAAAACATTCCTGTTCAAATTCTATGAACCAAAACATTTTATGGCAAAAAAAGGACTAGATCCCAGATCAAGTCTGGGATGACAGATTTGTTTAGACATGAGAAATTTTGGCCATATCACTTCTTTTTTGAAGAACTCTTTTTCGTTGCCACCTTTTTCTTTGAAAAGGGTGATTTTACCAAAGTTTCTTTTAAAACCTCGTCCATAGTTTTGACATAAACAATTTTGATGTCGCCACCAAGCTCTTTTTCGAATTCCTTGATGTCATTTTTGTTTTCCTCTGGAACTATCACTGTTTCAAATCCCAGGCGTCTTGCAGCCAAAAGCTTTTCTCTTAAACCGCCCACAGGAAGCACTCTTCCGCGCAATGTAACTTCTCCAGTCATTGCAATTTTGTCTTTTACTGCAATTTTGGTCAAAACAGAAGCTATCGCCGCACCAATTGTTATACCAGCAGAAGGACCGTCTTTTGGAATTGCGCCTTCTGGAATATGAATGTGAATATCCGAGCCAGAATAAAAATCAGTTTTTACACCTAGTTCTTTTGCTATGGCCCTTATGTAACTGAGCGCAGCCTGGGCCGACTCGTGCATAACCTCTCCAAGCTGTCCTGTGACAGTTAACTCGCCCTTACCCTTGAAAAATGTAACTTCCACTTCTAAAACGTCGCCGCCAACCTCTGTCCAAGCAAGTCCAGTTGCAACGCCACAGACGCCTTTTGTGAAAGTATGATGTGCTTTAAAATGAGGAGCTCCAAGCCATTCTTCCAATTTTTTTTCTGTGATGACAACTTTCTTGGGAGGCTTTTCTCCAATTAAAAGCTGAATTGCTTTTCTGTAAAGCTTTGCGATCAGTCTTTCCAACTGACGCACTCCAGCCTCTTTTGTGTACTCTTTGATAACTTTTTTGACAATGGCATCAGAACATTGAACTTGAGCAGGTTTTAAATCGTATTGCTTCAAAAGTTTTGACATCAGATGCTTTGTTGCAATTTCTAACTTTTCCTCCTGTGTGTAGCCAGAAAGATAAACAATCTCCATCCTATCAAAAAGAGGAGCCGGAATGTGATCCATAACATTTGCGGTTGTTACAAAAAGAACCTTAGAAAGGTCATATTCAACTTCTACAAAGTGATCCACAAAGCCTTTATTTTGCTCGGGATCCAAAACTTCCAACAATGCCGATGCGGGGTCTCCCCTCATGTCCGAAGACATCTTGTCCACTTCGTCAAGCAAAATAAGCGGATTGATAACTTTTGCTTTTTTCATTGCCTGGACAATTTTGCCAGGCATTGCACCTATGTAAGTTCTTCTATGGCCGCGTATTTCCGCCTCATCTCTAACACCACCAAGTGAGATCCTGACGAACTTTCTACCCATCGCCTTGGCAATAGATGCGGCCAAAGAGGTTTTTCCAACACCAGGAGGGCCAACAAGGCAAATTATTGGCGCACGTTCAAGCTTTTCTCCAGCAAACTTTTTGGCCGCCAAAAACTCAATAATCCTTTCCTTGGCCTTCTTCATGCCAGAATGAGTGGAATCTAAAATTTCTTCTGCCTCAGCCAAGCCAACCTTGTCTTTTGTCTGCTTGTACCACGGCACAGAGGTCAGCCAGTCAACAAAATTGCGACTCACAGCCGCTTCCGGCGATGATGCAGGCATTTGCTCCAACCTTCGGCATTCCGAAAGTACTTTTTCCTTAGCCTCTTCTGGCAACTTTAATTTTTTAACCTTTTTCCGCAAACTCTCTATTTCCTGAGTGATATCTTCTCGCCCAAGCTCACGCTGTATTGCCCGGATTTGCTCGTTGAGATAATAATCGCGCTGATGTTTTTCGATCTGACTTTGAACTCTTTTGCGCACACTCTTTTCGGCCTTAAAAACCTCTATTTCGTTCTGAATTAAGGCACATAGATGTATTGCTCTTTCTTTAACATCAAGCATTTCCAATAGATTTTGTTTTTCCTTAAAATCCATCTGAACATGAACAGCAACCGAATCGACCAGCGTTTCAAGATCACTTACAGATTTCAGCGGTGTTAAAGCATCCGGAGAAATTCTATCGTTGTAGGACACATATTCTTTGAATGACAGGAAAATGCGCCTTGAAAGGGCCTTACGCTCTGTAGCACTCTCCACACCAATAGACTCAACGTCTTGTACAACAGCGTCCAGATAATCTTCTGCATCACCCGGTTCTATGACCCGCGCGCGCCTAATTCCCTCGACCAAGAGCTTCATTGTGCCGTCTGCATCCTTTTTCATCTGCAAAATCACAGCACGAGTTCCATACTCATAAACATCAGAAACTTTGGGTCTGACAACCTCACTCAATTTTTGAGACGTCAAAAAGACAGCCCTATCACTCTTGAGCGCCTCTTCAACGGCTCTCACAGAGATATCGCGGCCCACTCGGACCGGCAAAATCCCCTTTGGGAGCGCCACAACGTTTTTTAGAGGCAAAATGGGAAGAAGCCTTCCCTGAAAAACTTGATCTTTTTTTTCTGCATCTTTAGGCATGTTTTTCCTTAATTTATGAGTCTTTTTTCAAATCAGTTTCCATTTATAAGTCCACAACACATCACTCTGACTGTCAACAAGCAAAATCCTAAAGCCCTTCTTTAAATTTTGTCAAATTAACCTGCAGGCCTAAAAAACCACAAATTTTCTGTTCAAAATTGCTACAACACAATCACCATTTTACCATTTGAAAACATTTTTAATAAACACTCGAGCAAAAGCAATTTCGCGTTTGCACTTTCAAAATAGCTACAATATACTGAAAATCGATCGTTTCTAGATTATGGCCTAACTGAAAGGAAAACTCGATTTGAAAGGCCTCAAATCAAATATCAACACCTTTACTTGTCCACGGTCTTCTGTTTCGAAGTTGTATAAAAATATACGCAGGTTGCATTTTTTACAACAGTTTTTATAGAGGGGTTCATATGAACAATTATGGCCAAGAGAATGTAAGTCAAACTTCAAAACAAGGTTGGTTTAAGCATATTTGGCCATTCACAGGCGTTGAAAGCCAAAGAACCTTTTACTTCTCAGTTATCTTTTCATGTATCATTTTCTCTTATTCGATAATAAAACCACTCAAAGACACCATTTTCATAGGCTTTATAGGCCCATCTTATCTTCCTTGGGCCAAACTTTTGATGCTGGCATCTCTGCCAATCTTCATGCCCCTTTATTCAGCCGCTGACAACAAAGAAAAAAGAAATCGTGCGATAATGATTTTTAGTACATTCTACGGCCTAGTTTGCCTTATATTCGCCGTACTTTTCCTGAGTCCAACGATGGGCATTGCAAACACAGCAACCGGCCCAGGCAGAATTCTTGGATGGATTTTTTATGCAATAATGGATTTTTTCTCGATAGCAGTTGTTGCAACTTTTTGGGCCATGATCAACTCTATCAGCACCCCAAACACGGCTAAAAAACAATATGGTATAATGGTTGCAGCCTCTAGAGGTCTTGGTGCGATAGCTGCCGGCCTTGGAACCGTCCTTACCTGGATAGGCATAAAAGACACAACATCTATCCCAACTATGATTGCTCTTGCCGGCATAAGCCTTGTTTTATGTACATTTTTAGCACACAAGATGTTTAAAAAGATCCCTCAAGATCACTTAAAAGGATACTCCGACGAACACGAAAAAGATAAAAGCAAATCATCAGTACCGAAAAACGCCTGGTCAAACCTAAAGACCCTTGTCACAAGGCCATATACATTTGGAATGTTCTGGCTTTTGTGTAGTTTTGAATTAATTTCTGCTTTGATGAACTACAGGATGCAATGCCTCATTGCACAATCTGCCAAAACAATCGGTGGAATCGGCAAGTTCATGTTTGCCTACACCTTTATTTTCCAAATTTTGGGACTTCTACTGGCTCTTTTTGGAACGACAAAACTTCTCAAAAATTTTGGAGTCAGGTTCAGCCTTTTACTAACCCCGCTTATTGTTCTTTTACTCTCGTTCAGCCTAGTTTTCCTTAACAATTTGGCTGTGATAACAACATTAATGATATCGCTCAGAACACTTAACTACAGCCTTGATGTACCTGTTAAAGAAATATTATTTATCCCAACAACCCACAACATTCAATATCAGGTTAAAGGCTGGATCGCATCTTTTGGAAAAACAATCTCAAAAACCACCGGTTCTTTGTTTAACGGCATAGCCGCAACTGCTTCTGCAAGAATTTTCTTGCGGACAGTAACGTATGCGCCCATTGTTTTAAGTTTTTTCTGGATTTTAACCGCCTTCATCGTTGGCAAAACATACAAAAAAGCTATAGATGCAGGAGCTGTGATCGGAGAAGACGACGTATCCACGGAGTGAAAAGTTTAGATTCATGATTAAGTCCCAGCTTGCAAAAAACAACTCAGCAAAACTTTAATACAACGCAGGAGAATAAAGATGATAATCAAGAGGATAACTGAGCTCATAAAAAAACTAAGATCTTTAGACAAAGAAACTGCTAAAAAAATAATTTATCTCTCATCAATTTATGCCCTTCTGATCTTCACATATTCCACCATCAGGCCAATTAAAGACGCCATATTCCTGGCAATGGTCGGAGCAAAGTTCCAACCAATTGCAAAACTTGCAGTGATGGCCTTTTCGCCATTTTTTATAATTTTCTACTCAGCCATTGTCACAAGGATGAACCGAAAAAGGGCTTCTATGTCGCTCATAGGCGGATATGCTGCCGCCTGCATCGCCCTTTCCTTAGCGTGCCTTCACCCTGTCCTTGGTATTTTGAACACTATAACGTCGCCATTCAGAATTTTAGGTTGGACAGCATACGCACTATTTGACATGTATCCTTTGGCCGTTATGACTTGTTTTTGGGCCCTTACAAGCTCAATCAGCACGCCAGACAAAGCCAGCACCCAATACGGCATAATGTCTGCCACATCAAGATTGGGCGGAATAATTGCATCAGGTTTTGGTTACATCGTAATGAAAAGTTCAATGCCAGTATATGCCACAATACCCGCACTTACAGCGCTTTCTGGAACAATGCTTTTTGCAACCACTCTTCTGATCAAATCTATGTTCAAAAACATAAACAAAGAAAATCTAAAAGGTTACACTGATCAGAAAGCTGGATCGCCAACCAAAAGAAAAAAACCCGGTCTCTTAGAAGGTCTCAAGGCTGTTGTCAGAGAACCTTACGCATTCGGGATATTCACAATATTTTGTTCTTACGAGCTTATTTCAGCACTGGCAACGTTTAGAACTCAATGTTTGATCACGGCCCAGACGGCTCATTCAATGCAAAAAATAGGTTCCTACGTTTTTGGATACACTTTTATTTTCCAATCAATCGGCTTTTTCATAGCTCTTTTTGGAACAACCACTTTGCCAAAAAAACTTGGTATGAAAATCAGCCTTCTCATAACACCAGCAATATTATTTATCTTTTCAGCAGCTCTTATCGGCAACCTAAATTTATACTCTTTGACCGCAATGATGATCGCCATGAAGGCCTTAAATTACGGTTTTAACATACCGGTACGTGAAATGCTCTTCATCCCAACAAGCCGAAACATCCAGTTTATGGCAAAGGGCTGGATCGACTCATTCGGAAAAACCTTCAGTAAAGCCACAGGATCTGTAATGAACTTGGCTTCGACAATGCCACACCTATCTTCCCTTTCCGTAATGCTCGCGCCCATATCTCTAGCAATCAGCGCAGTCTGGGGCATCATCGCAATGGCTCTTGGAAACAAGTTCCAAAATGCGGTCAAAAAATCAGAGGTTATAGGACAAAAACAGCCAAAAAAGACACATTGAAGCAATCGAAAAAAAATTTTACATCTCAAAAAATACATGTTATTATACCTATCGAGTTACAAACGTATAAAGTCTATTTTACTACTGCGTTTCATGAGCTTAATTATTAAAAGGCTCCGCCACTCAACAGTTTTGGCATAGAGATAATCCAGAAAAATGTAAAAAAAATATATCGACGTTTTAAAAAAGGAAAATTATCATGTATCTGAAAAATAAATCATTTTCACTTCTGTCATTTCTTCTGATTGCATTTTCTACTGGTTTAAAACCAAAGGAGGTCACAAATGATCAAGAAAAATGGAGACGCATAGCAAAATATTTGGTTTGTAAAGACGAAGTTATAAGTTACGCAAAAAGTTATGGAACAAAGTGGGGCGCAGTTATTCTTGCCCTTTCAACATCATCTTTAACCATATTAGTGTATAAAGCATTTCTTATTAAAAATTTATTTAAAGATGCGGTCTTACCTAGACAACCTAATGATCAAAACTCAATTTTAAGTAATATTCCTCCCAGCATAGCAATCGCTGCTATACCATTTTCTATTTTCAGTGTAATTGGCGCAATCGCAGGAAGATATGGAGCCGGCAAAACCGCCTCTAAGTCTATCGATAAGATTAAAACCAATCGCATTAAAAAACTGTTTTTTCGAACAGAAAGGTGGCTTGAAAAAAACACTCCTGAAGAGGTAAAAACCTTAATCATAAAATACAAGGAAACTGCAGACGTACGCCCAATAGAAGATCAAGATTTTATACTAATTTCAAATAAAATAGAAAAACTGTGGGAAGAAAATTCTCAAAATGAAGATAATTTGGCTGAATTGACTGAAAAGGAAATAGATGAATTAAGAAAAGATATTTGGACGGTATTTCGGAATGCATTGTTTATCGGCTCAAATAACAACGGCAATGGTTTTAAGCTTACTTTTCTGTAAAAATTTTGTTGTAGGTAACCCTTCGCACCACCCAATCCACATAGCTATAAAAAAAATACGGAATTCCGATTTTAGCGGACCGTGGAACCAGCTGCTACACGGCAAATCAGGCGCTACGCAACAAGATAAGGGAGGCAGTTCAACACTCTACTTTTGCTCTACACAAAACGTGTAAATTAAAGAAGGACTGTTTTCGCCCTCGTATTTAACGGTAAAGCCATGCAAAATCATTCAGATCAAAGCTCTGGTAAGTGACTTACGGAAGCAGAAAATAACATTTTACATCTCATAAAATGTGTGTTATTATGCATATTGAGTAGTTTTCTAGTTGAGTTTTTAAGAAAGAACATGGAGTGGTTGACATGAAGATGAAAAATATATTTATGGGCATTATTGCGATATTCCTTTCACAAAACATAATCAAAACAACAGAACCATCCCCCTTGACAGTACTTAAAGAGGATGGAATAAATTTACAGGAAGCGGAAGACATAAGTTCTCGTTTAAATTTGCAACAAAAAATAGATGCGACCAAACAAATCATTAAATCTAGGAGTTCGGCTACTGTTACATTTAAACTTAACGGAAAGTTTTACTTCTTTACGCCATTTACAAAAAAATGGTACGTAATTGGATCGTCAAAAGAAACTTCCGAACTTAATGATGATGATCTAAAAGAAATCTCTGAGAAAGAATTGCAAAAACTCATACCACCAACAATTATTGGATCGCCAAAAGAAATTTCCGAACTTAATTTCGAAAACGTTACCTTAGGCTCACTAAAATCACCCTACGCTCTCCTTACAGCCTCGGGAATTTTAATCCCTGTGGGAACGTTAATCTACTACATTATAAAATCAAAAAATAAAGGCATGGGCGATAAAATTAAACAAGCGTTCAGAAAATTGTTAAGAAACAAGATTCTGCTTGCATCTTCACTGACACTTTTGACTGTAGGAATCGGCTCCAAGTGCCTCAACAGAGTGTTCGAAAGTGAAGGGCCATGTAAAACATTTGTTGATTTCATGAACAAGCCATTGGAAGGCTGGAAGAAGTCTGGCGATGACGACTAATCAAAGAATCTTTTTAGTTTTGGCCTTTGGCGCTTTTACGTTGGGATTGAGGGCGACTGACGAAACACAAAGCCTCATAGAACAAATAAAACGTTGCCAAGACTTCACGAAAACCGAAGGAAAAAGTACTGAAAAGATTTTTAAAAGTATGAATCCGGGCCAAAAGGTTACGTTGGAAGGCGATCTTACCATTTACAGAATCAGTGTTGGTGGAAAACCTAAATATGCCCTTAAAGCAAACTATGATGAAAGCGATTTCGCCCTATATGATAATTTAGATGATTTAAGAAAAATATTCACAGAAAGTAACTTTCCAAGTATAAAATCTCAAATACATGTACAACACGATAACTCCCCCCCCCCCAAAAATTGGATTTAACATTACTGTTGACGGAATAGATTTTTCATGCCAGGGAAACCAAAAACGTGAATGGGATGTTTTTGAAAATGAAGTTAAAAGAAAGCCAACCTATAAAGAACTTTTACTCATAACAGAAAAATGCATTTCCTTATCCAAAGCTCATAAATATTACAGAATATTCACTCCAAAACTTCCAATATCCTTTCACGGAAATCCTTTCGTTCATCTCGGGTTTAAGCCGCCAAAGCCAAAGCCAAAGCCAAAGCCAAAGCAAGAGCCAGCAGATGACGATACTGATAAGGCGCCTCTAGAAAACGTTACCTTAGGCTCACTAAAATCACCCTACGCTCTCCTTACAGCCTCGGGAATTTTAATCCCTGTGGGAACGTTAATCTACTACATTATAAAATCAAAAAATAAAGGCATGGGCGATAAAATTAAACAAGCCCTCGGCAAACTTGTCAAAAACAAAATTGCACTCCTATCCTCACTCACACTTTTGACCGTAGGAATCGGTTCAAAATGCCTCAATGGAGTGTTTTCAGATGAAGGACTATGCAATACCGTTTTTGATTTCATGAACACACCTCTGGGAAGCTCAAAGAAGTCTGAGGTAGGTAGACTCGAAGAATTTGAAGATTTATACCCAGAAATTACCACTGGCCCCATTGGTGGTGGCTTACATGACGATAGTGATAACTCACGTCTTCTTCACGGTGAAGAAAATACAGAGTACGCTGATCAAAGTTGACTCTAAGAGTAACCCTAAATCGCGCATAGCCCTAGCAATGCCACAATGCTTGCAAGAACTGACTTTCTCCAAACACAAACATCGTCGCGCGACTCGTAGATAAAAATTCCATGATTACCATATTTCATTGGCCAACCAATTGTGCTTGGATTTTCTATTTCAAACTCGCTCAATATTTTTGAATGATCACTTTTTTGGCGGTTAAGGCTACAAGACTTAAACGACCTGACGTTTTTGTTGAACGTCAGGTCGTTCATCGTTTTTGCCGATTCTACGGGATTTTTCCAGACATCATCCGGGGGAGCCTCAAACTCTCCATGATGAAATCCTGCAATTCCATGAAGACAGTCAAAGTCGGGGTTGTCGACAAGATAGGCCGCTTTCTTAAGACCAAACCTTCCAGGGTTGGAAATGTCATACAGCACCAACTGCGCAAGACCATCGACGTGATGATTTTGAACAATTTTATGCGGCAGGGCCAAAATGCCGTCCACAAGGCCACGTTCGCTGGCGCTCAGTATATCGCCGCGATCTTTTACTGCATCCATTTCCTTTTCCCCCAAATAGACACATCACAAAGTGTATAAGATGCGCCCTAAAAACAACACTCGAATATTAACACCTTTTCCCTTGTTAAAACAACAAACTGCCATTTTTAAATAGCTACTCTTACAGCCTTTTCTTCTTCAACAACCTTCACCATTGAGTCGACAAGTTTGTTAAGCCCAACGGCTCTAGAAGCTTTAACCAAAACAAGAGCACCTGGCTTCATAATTTTGCCCAACAGCTCCTTTGCATCTTGTACACTTTCTACAGTTGTAGTCCTTAAAGTAATCGGTACAGTCTTTGCTACAAATTTTGCCCTCTCACCTATCAAAATTACGTGAGAAAAACTTCTAACGTGTCTGAAAACCCTACCAACCTGGCGATGCCAAAAAATCTCTTTCTCGCCAAGTTCAAGCATGTCTCCAAGAACTGCTATTTTCTGTTCCGCATGCATTGCATCAACAGCCTCTAAAGCTGCCCTCATGCTTTCCGGACTCGCGTTGTAGCAATCGCTTATAATCAAACTCTTTCCGTCAGCCGACAGTCTTGTTTCAAACCTTTCTGGTACACCAGAAAATTCTTGAACTGCAGCGATAATTTTAGCATCTTCAACCCCAAGAACGGTTGAAACCGCCATTGCTGCAAGAGAATTTTGTACAACACCTTCGTGCCAACCCTTTAATGAAACTTCAACTCTCGTTTTGTAAAGTTTAAGCCTGAAATTCGTTTTATACTCTCCCTCATCCGACCTGACACGCCTCACTTTTCTAGCCTGAACCTGATTTTTTGTCTTTTGACCAAATTTAACAACCGGGCACAGAAACGACCTTTCTGCAAGCTCAGCCTGATCTCCGTTTACAACGCCAATATCCGTAGCCCCAAAATTTTTGAAAAGCTGACACTTTTCTATGGCAACTTCTGATGTCGACTCCAAACCCTCAAGATGGTTATGTGCAACGCAGGTCACAGCACCTATTGTCGGTCTTAAAAGATCTGCAATTTGCGCCATCTCTCCCTTTGAATTGATCCCGATTTCAAAAACCCCAACTTCGTGCTCAGGATTCATCTTAAGAATAGATAAGGAAACGCCTAAAATCGTATTGTAGTTTCCTCTAGAGACTAATGCTTTTTTTTCAGCTTTTTTCAAAATCAACTTGACCATCTCTTTGGTTGTTGTCTTACCCAGTGAACCAGTTATTCCAACTATTGGGCATGTAAACGTCGATCGCCAAGAATATGCTAGCTTGATCAGAGATTGAACTGTCGATTCCACACAGATTATCAATTTTCCGTGCAACAATTTTTCTGGAACATCATTTAAAAAATTTAGGCCTGATTTTTCGATAATCAAACCGGCCGCTCCAGATTTTAGCGCTTGCAATATAAACAAGTGTCCATCAACACGTGCGCCTGGAATGGCACAGTAAATTTCTCCTTTTTTTATTGTACGACTATCTATCGAAAACTCACACCCAAGACCGGAGTCGCTCTCTAATTCAATCTCCGTTTTACTACACTCACTACAGCTGCAACTTTTCAGACCACTCCGCTCACCGTCACCACCGAGCCCAATCCAAAAATCTGAACCTTCGAGCACAGCCTTGAGAAAATCCCCCATAATCCTCATCGCGTACTATTCCTTCCAAAAAAATAAATTTAAAAAATGTACATATAAAACTCAAAACTCAATTGCTCCATACTGAAAAACTACGTAGTTACGCGCCGCTGTCAAGGGGTATGCACATTACAAAAACACTAAAATCGACCCTTTGCCCCTATCTTTGAGCCATAAAAATCTTGAAAAATAAATAAAAAACGTTGTTTAGAGCACCTTACGAGGCTTACTACCTTGCGCTGGAGCTACAATTCCTTCTCGTTCTAGCTGATCAATTATTCTGGCAGATCTATTAAAACCTATTTTTAATTGTCGTTGCAGCATTGAAATCGAAATTTCATCCCTAGATTTTACAAACTCAACGGCATTTCCATACAAATCGTCCAACTCATCCACCTCAAAACCACTTCCCAAAATTTCAATATCTTTCAGCTCAACATAATTCGGAATGGCTGCTGCGCGTAAATAACTAGCCAAGCGCTCAACCTGATCACCTAAAACAAATGAACCGTGCAACCTACGCAGGTACGGTACCGAAGGATGCATGAAAAGCATATCACCACGTCCAATCAACTTTTCTGCACCTGACGCATCCAAAATTGTCCTAGAATCAACTTTTGACGAAACTCTAAAGGCAATCCTGCTTGGAAAATTAACTTTTATTAAACCGGTCACAACGTCGACAGATGGACGTTGCGTGGCGACAACCATGTGTATCCCTGCAGCACGAGCCATTTGAGCAATTCTTACTAAATATCCTTCAACATCTCTTCCACCAATCATCATAAGGTCGGCAAGTTCATCTACAACAACCACAATAAAGGGCATCTTTTCAAATTCATCATCACAACCCAAAACTTCTAATTTTTCTTGATACTCAGAAATATTACGAACACCCAACTTTGCCATAAACTCGTATCGACGCTCCATTTCGAAGGACAGCCACTTGAGCGCACTTGTAGCTTTTTCGACATGGGTAATTACAGGAAAAAGAAGATACGGAATGTCGTAGTACGGCGCAAATTCAAGACGCTTTGGATCAATTAAAACTAACTTCAACTCATCAGGATTTTTTGACATCAAAAGACTGGAGATTATTGAGTGCATACACACCGACTTTCCAGACCCAGTTGAACCTGCAACCAAGAGATGAGGCATTTGGGAAAGATCTTCTATTACGGGTTGTCCAACACCATCGGCACCCAAAACCAAAGGAAGCTTTGCTCTATTTTTTTGCCATACTGGTGAACACAAAAGTTCATCAAAAAATACACTCTGAGGTTTTTTATGAGCAATTTCAAATCCAACAGCATTTTTCCCGGGAATCGGCGCCAAAATTCTGACACTCATAGCCGTCATGGCCATTGTCAAATCATCTTCAAGCGCCAAAATTTTACTTATTTTCGTCTCTGCAGCAGGCCTGTACTCAAATTGAGTAATGACCGGTCCTGGCCTGATTGCGGTAATTTTTCCTTTTATTCCAAATTTTCCGAGCTTTTCTTCCAAAAGTTTTGCCAAATTTTCAGCCTCTTCCATATCAACGCAAATTTCACTGTCACGGCTGCACCGACTCTGCAAAATAACATCAATATCGGGCGGCAGTTTAACACCACTTTCCAGAACCATTGAACTATGAGCGGATTTCGTCTTTCTCTGAGCCTTTTTTGCAGGAATTCTCTTAACCTGTTTTGTCGACGTTTTTGAAATCGAAACATCATCAAATATGTAGACAATTTTGGGCCAAACAAAACTAAACAATTGCCACAATCTTATGGGCAAAATTACAAATTCGAACATCATAAAATTTATAACAAACATGAGAGGCCGCAAAAATAACCAAGCAAAAGAAAAGAAGACAAAAGTTAAAACTCTAAAAATTCCCCAAGAAATTTTACAGATTATCTTCCAAAGGAAAAGTAAAAAAATTGTTTCCCAATCATTTCGGTAAGCCTGTCTTTTTCTGCGTGACATAATTTCGCCCCCAAAACTTAAAAATCTTTAAATCATCTCTGTAAGTCTAGAGGATAAGTAGACAGAATTTCGAGAAACCCCATCTACGCATACAACGATTTACTCAGTATTATCGCACGATTTGTAAAACTCTTGTAAAGAGGGTGCTACCGGCTTTAGCCTTGGTTCGAAAACGCGAAAACATTGACAGGAAGCGCTCAAGAGAACGGTAGATGAGCTGTGAGCTCTTGCAGATACACTTCAGAAAATTATACGATTATGGTTGCCTCAAATCTGGCAAGGTGTGCTAGAAAGATGAGGTATTTAGTTGTAACGTATGTTTTTTCTTAATGAGAGGAGGACAGTAAAAAACACTGCCTCCACAGGGCAAGCGCTATTGCGTTTGTCTATCTATCCTGGAAACTGAGCATTCCGTGGAGTGTGACAGATTGACAGTGATAGAGCGAGGGGTAGTAAGTGCGTATAGGCCACTGAACGTGGTCTTTTTGGAAGTGAGTTTGGTCGTCTCTGGGCAAAATGCCCTGTAGAAAGACAGACGGAGAAGGAATTCATAATGAACAGAAGCGTAACGCGCTTGCTCGCAGCCGCGCTCTTAGTCAGTACTGCGGCTATCGCGGGATCGAAGACGGAAACAAACCGTCCCTTTATAAACACAAAGGACTTCAGAAACAGAGTGGAATCATTAACAATATTCCACAAAGCTCTGGCTTACGAGTCAGACAAGTTAATCGGCGGCAATGTACAAGTTGTGCCATTTTATCTTCAACAAAAAGATTCATCACGAGATGAACTTGGTAAGGGTTTCGGTGTAGACCACCTACAAAACATTATATTCGATGATGCAACGGGAATTGCTGCCGCACCCTCTACCAATGGCTACGTGGATGCTGGTTATCTAATTCACGAGGAAGACAGCTCCACAGACGGTACTGCATACAGCAAACTAGAAATAAAACCGAGACACAAAGCATATGGTGTAAACGTCGACTACTGCCACAAACTAGACGAACTTGCAGATGGACTGTGGTTCAGAGTTTGCACAGGTCTTGTAAAAGTAGAACATTTACTTGGCCTTACATGGGCTTCAGAAGCACAGGTTGACACAACACACCCATATGTTTCTCAATACCTTGATGGCTCCACAGAAACTACCGACGCTGCCGACTTAACTAAACTACTAACACACGGCAAGATGGATGGTGAAACTAGAGATGAGTCGGGTTTCAACGACGTTGAAGCAATGATTGGCTGGAACTTCGTTGAAAAAGACAATGCAAAAATGGCTCTTTCAGTCGGAATTGTAATTCCAACAGGTAACGAGCCAACAGCAGAATATCGTTTTGAACCTCTGTACGGCACACGCCACTTCCAATTTGGCGTTGGTCTTACAGGTTGTGGCACACTGTGGGAAAAAGACGAAAACAAATTTAAAGCTGTTTTCGATGCCCACTACAGGTATGCATTTGAGCGTGAAGTAAAACGTTTGGTTGGTATTAAAGACACCGATTATGGCTTTTACTATCTCCTACAACAAACAGGCGCTGCAGCTGCGACAAAACTTATTCCTGCTGCCAACTTGCTGGCAATGGATCTTAAGGTAACACCTGGAAGCTCCTTTGATGGTACAGCAATGCTAACCTTCTGCTCCAAGTGGTTTGTAGTTGATGCTGGTTACAACTTTTATGGTTGCCAATCACAAAAACCAACCATAAAAGACTGGACAGACGACACCTACTACAAAGTAGATAAGGCGTACGATACAAGTGCAACATGGGCAACAAACGCCTCAGCACTTCAAGGTACAGCAATTAACAAAACCAATCTCGACAAAGACATCGACAGCCAGATGATCCACAAAGTCTTTGCTGCGGCAGGCGTTGTAACCACCGAATGGGATTATCCTGTAACATTCGGAATTGGTGGTTCAATAGAGTTTGTCCAAGGAGCTAAGAAGCAAATTACACCTGCCAACTACGAAGTATTTGGCAAAGTTGGAATTTCCTTCTAGGAAAACTCCTACAAAGTCTAGCGGGGCTGAAATAATTCAGCCCCACAGACATACAAAAAAGATACCATCCGAGGGTCGCAGTATGCGACCCTCAGATTTTTTTAAAAAAAATAGCAAAAATAACATTCCTAATTATTTTTTTTTCACCGTCCATAGGTGCCAAAACACAACTCTTAAAAATTAATTGCCAAATCTAAAAAACTTTAGCGGAACAACGCTTTTAACCCCTAAAAGTAATAAGACTTTTGCGAAAATTACGTATATCCTCTCCAGTGGAACTGATCCATGCAAAACCCAAACCCTTGTCAAGGTCTTAAAAGGGGTTTATGTTAATCGGCGATCGTTCTATATCTTAGGGGAAAAGTCTTTGAAACAAAGGCAGATTAAAAGAGAGGAGGGAAAGAGCCCCTCCAGAATATTCGAGGGGCAAGGGTGTTGAGCATTATTTCTTCAAAAGTTGATTTCGGTCTTATAGGTCTTAGAAAATTTAAATTTTTATAGTTGGGGGATTTCGAATGAACCGATCAATTTCGCGTTTGCTCGCGTCCGTGCTCATCGTAAGCTGTGCTTTCGTAGCAAATGCAGTAACAAGCTCGGAAACAAATAGCACCATGTTAAGACTAAGGGATTATCGTAACCGTGCCGAAATGGCAACAATATTTCACAAAGCAGTTGAACTTAAATCAGATGATAGAGCAAATGGCAACTTAGAAATCATGCCATTCTATCGTCAAACATATCACAGGGATAAACTCGGTAAAGGTATTGGTGTAAACCACAAAAACACATTCACAATCAAAGACACAGCTGTTGGAACAGGCGTTGCAACTGCACCTGTATCAGGGGCAGACGTCAACGGTGCATACTTAATTCACAAATTGGATGCTGCTGGTAGCTCATACTACACAACAGTAAACCTAAAACCAAAACACTATGCATTCGGTGCAAACATCGACTTCTTCATGAACCTAGACAACCTTGTAGAAGGTCTGTACTTTGACGTGAATACAGCTATTGCCAAAGCATACAACAAAGTTGGATTGATTCTTAGCAGCACACAAAACGTTGCTACATATCCAACATGGGAAACCTACTTTACAGGAGCAGCTGGAACAGTCGCCAACAACGAACAAAATGCTCTTGCTAAAGCAAAACTGAACTATGACAGCTATGTAGATAAAGGCGGAGTTGAAGATCCAGAACTCTTGATCGGCTACAATTTTGTAGACAACGATTCAGGAAAAGTAAGCGTAAACGTCGGAGCTTCTATTCCAACAGGCACAGACCCAACACGCGAATACACATTTGAGCCTCTTGTAGGTAGCCGCCACTTCAAGCTTGGCCTTGGCCTTAAAGCTTGCGCCAATCTATGGGAAAGCGAAAAGGAAGGTGGAACAAAACAAGAGCTTAAAGCCGTGTTCGACCTCAACTATCGTTATGCCTTCAAACGCGACATGTTGTTAACTCCACGTCTCAAAGTTAATGGCACAGCAACACAATGGGGTCACTACTACCTCATAGGTGAAATTACAGCAGCAAGCACCACAGCATTCGATCCTGCAGCAAACATCATCACACTTACCTATGAAGTAAAACCAGGCAACATGTTTGATGGAAACGCCTTGCTTTCATACAGTCATGGATGCTTTGTTGGAGACCTTGGTGTAGCAGTTGAATTTAAAGAGTCACACACACCAACACTAAAAAGCTCATGGGATGACACCAAATATGGTGTAGCATATGACGATTCAAGTCTTGCATCAGATGCCTTCACAACATCCGAGAGCGTTGCATTGCTTAAGGCTCACTTTGATCCAAAAATCGAAAGCATGTGCCTATTCAAAGTCTTTGCAGCAGCTGGTGCAGTTATGACCGACTGGGATTATCCTGTCACCTTCGGCGTTGGTGCTGACGTTGACATCGCAAGCAAACAGCAGATCACTCCAGAAAACTGGAAGGTCTTCGGCAAGGTCGGCATTACCTTTTAAAAAAGGTACGCTGAGTTTCTACCGTCACGCAGTTAACTCTGCTGGCGGCGGAAGACCGAAATCAAACAAAGGGTCGCTCTGTGCGGCCCTTTGTTATTTTTCACCCAATCACCTAACCTCCAATTATTGCATTACCCAAACACCCTCCAGTAGGCTTTTTTGCGTCACTTTTAGCTCTTAAAGAAAACTGGAGGCAAAGCAAAATGAAAACCTTTGCAAAAAATAACAAAAAATTGGCCATAACCTTTATCATCGTCTCTACAACTTTGTTTGCAGATATTCCAGCTTCTTATGAAAGGCTTTTTCGCGAGCAAGAAAGTCACATAAAGGGCTTGGAAGAACAGCTTTCTCTTGTCAGTACAGAGTTAGAAAAAGAAAAAGCTAATTCAGCACAACTGCGTGAGCTAACAGAAAAGCACCAAGGCCTTTTACACAGTTTTGACAAACTAAAACTTATAAAAACAAAAATTCAAAAGGAGCTCGCACAGACAAAAGAACGCCTGTCTGATCTGAAAAAATATTACTCTCTTGAACTTAAAGAGGCTGATATCCGCGAAAAAAGAATGCTGCGCGCAAGCACCAAGGTCACCGACACCTTGCACGAGCGCGAAAAAAGAATCTCTGAATTGGAGGGCCGAATCTTGGCACTCACAACCGACATAAAGCAATCACACGCTCGCTATGTGGAACTTGCCAGCGGCCTTGAAGCAAAACAAAAAATAGAATCAAAAAAACAAGCCGCATTCAAACGAGAGTTTGAAAACATGCGAATCGATTTTGAGAAAACCCACAGACAAGCTTCTATCAAAGAACAGGAGCTCGAAAAAACTCTTAGAGAAAACAAAACATTAAACACTCTTCTTTCAGCAACAAGAGAAGAAGCCAACAAAGCTTTTACCTCGCGGATGAAATCACTGAAAAACAAATATGAGCATGCAGAAAAAGAAATTGTAAAACACAAAGAAACTAGGAAAAAAATAGAGAAAAAAATGGCCAACATGCGCAAAGAACTCAATATGACCAACACAATTCTTCACACAACGTCCAAAACAAAAAATGCCCTGTTCAACGAAAAAATTGAACTAAAAAAACTTCTCGTGGAAACTGCAAAAGACCTGGAATACAAAATTGAACGCTTAGAAAAAGATTTAGATAACTACAAATTTGCGTCGGCCGAAAAAGATAAGCTGATAGCAGAAATGAAGGAAACTCATGAAAAATTCGACAAAGTTTTAGCAGAGAAAAATCACGCACAAGAAAGAGCTTACAACTACAAACGTGATTTGGAACAAACAACCACCCTTCTCTCTTCACTAACCCAAGAAATCAAAAACCTGAAAACCGAAAAGAAAACTTTAAAAGAACATGCAGAAAGCATCATTAATAAAAACAAAGAACTAGCACATAAAAATATCCAGTTCAAAGGCGTTTCCAATGACCTTGATACCGCCTTAAGTGAACTAGAAACCACAAAATCACTCCTAAGACAAAAAGATGAACAACTACAGGCGTATATGAACATGGAAGTGAAAACAAAACGTTCCATAAACGATCTTAAAATTGAATTTGCCGACACTGTAGCACTTTTAGACACATCAAAAGGATTTGGTTCCCGTCGAGATGTAAGCGAAAAAATCTCGAAAAAATTGATTGACCTGAGTGGTGCCTTGGCAAGAGAAACCGAAATTAATGCAATGCTTAGAAAAGAACTTGCATTGATAAAAGAAGAAGTTGAAAGCAAGCTGCTTTCCTTGACCGCCTCGCTAGATAAAGTTGAGCGTGAACGAAATGTATTGTCGATAACAGAAACGGCATTCAGGGACAAAATTGGTGCACTCGACAGCATGGTTAGGGGTGTGCTCATAAACCGCGAGGGAGATCTTGGCGAAAAAATCGCAGAACTCGCCCTAAACCTGAAGCGCTCACAAACCGCTACAGAATCTTTAAGACAAAAATTAGCAAGGAAAAGAAGAGGAGCTGCCGCTGTTTCTCAAAGGCACAAGTTGGAACTCACATCAATGGCAAAAGATCTGAAAATATTCAGAAAACAGCTTGGACAGTCTCAAGAAAAACTAGTAGCACAGGCAAATGAACATCGCAAAGAAAACGAAGCTATCGTCAAAAAACAGGCTCACATCACATGTGACTTAGAAAATGCCCTTTCTGGAATTCGTGATCGGGATAAAAAAATTGAAAAACTTACCGCTGCAAACGAGACAATAAAAACAAAAACTCAACAACTTCTCGCCTCTCTTGGTTTTGACGGAGAAAAAGGAAAAGAAGCCCTGAAAGCAAATTACTTAAGAATGATTGCCGAAAAAGAATTAAGTTCTATTCCATTTAGCGACCTTCAAAGCGGAAAAGCACGCCTTTCCTCGGGTCTTGTAAGCATTCTGAAAGATGGACGTGTTTTAGGACAAATGATAGAAGATTATGGAATGGCAGCTTACATCGACAACGCCAGCAGTAAAGACAAATGCGGAACACTTTATAAATTATTCTTGGCAAAAAAACGCCTTACCCCAGAGCCCGACAAAAATCTCTCACCGCTATTTAAACGCTATACCTCGATTGCCCAAAAACATCTCAAAACAAAAAAAATTGGCAAGATTGCTTTGCACGACCTTGAAGCGAGAGAAAACCCTCTGTCACAAGCCATTTTTTAAGAACAATTTTCGTCCTTGCCACATCACTTTTTTTCTTCTACAGTGAGACACATGTTTTATCATAAAAAGCCATAGGAGCTTGGTTATGGGAACAAGGGCAGGAGGCCAAATTTCACAAAAACCAGGTTCTGGCAAGGGCGAAAATTATACAAAAATAATTCGATACTGGATACCCGAACTTTTGTCATCGACACTTCTCTTTTCGCTTCCCTTCATCCTGGACGCATATTTTGTTGCAAAACTTAGATCCACATCAACCTATGGAGCCCTTGGTGTTGCAAGCTCCCTTATGCACACTTTGATGAAGTTTTCAGAAGCAATCATGGTCGCTTCAGTTTTTATCATCGGAAAACACAATGGAGCAGGTAACCAAAAAGAGTGTGGTAAATCTCTAGGAGACGCTTTCTGGAGCACCGTCATCCTTGGCTCCATACAATTCGTAGCAGTTTTTTCGGCATCTAGCCACTTTTTTCACTGGGTTGGGGTGTCTGAAAAAATTGCAAGAGTTGGAATTCCGTTTCTTAAAATTCAATCATTGGCAGTATTTTTTGCCTTTATTTTCCAAGCTTTCTTAGGTTTTTTCAGAGGTGTTAAAAACACGAAAACTCCTTTTTACATCAACTTAATTGGCGTTGCCGCATTCATACTTCTGGACTACCTTTTCATTTTTGGAAAATTCGGCATCCCAGAAATGGGCCTAATGGGATCAGCAATAGCCTCGCTTGCAAGGTTTTTTCTTCTCACAATCATTGCAGTCGCATACATCCTTGTTTCAAAAAAATACAGGGCATACTTTGATCAATCTTTTTTCAGATCTTGTAGACCAAAAAACATGATAAAACTTATAAAATTAAGTATTCCCGTAATGCTCGACAAAACAGCTCTTGCAACATCATACATTTGGCTTTTTAAAATGGCTGCTCCTCTTGGAACACTGGCACTTGCATCGATGAACGCGATATACAATCTTGAACGTTTCGCATTTTTGCCGGCAATCGCATTTGCCCAAATTGTCACATTCTTGGTCAGCAACAGCCTTGGCGCAAAAGATTATAAATCGGCACAGGAAAATATAAAAAAAGTACTTTTTCTCTCCATGTTCTTTGTCATGGTTGCGCTTGCTGTACTCTGCTGGAATGCAGAGCTTTTTATTGGAATATTCGACCATAAATGTGATTTTACTGCTTTTGCCGCATCGGCTTTAACCATCCTGAGCCCTCTTGTTGCATTCGACTTGTTGCAACTGATTTTTGCAGCATCGCTCAGAGGCGCCGGAAACATGAACACCGTCATGTGGACACGCATCATAGGCTGCGGGCTTTTCTTTGTTCCCCTCTCAAGGTCAATTCACTGGCTCCCCATTACGGACGAATGGGTCAAGTTTGTGCTCATCTACGGCACTTTCTACCTTAACACAGCTTTAATGTCCCTGGTTTTCATGATCAAAATCTGGAACAACGGCTGGGATAAGAAAGAACTTTAACACATAAATCATCTTTTTGACAAAAATAGGCACTTTTCAAAGAAAATTTGACGCAAAATACATATTCTTATAAAATGTCAGTATAGTTAGCAAGATCTAAATTTAAACACAATTATTAAAAATAGGTAGAAAATGCTGCAGTTTTATTTTATTAGAAAATTTATACCCGTTTTATGCGTGTATTTCTTAGCATCCACGTTCATCTTTAAACAGCAATGTTATTGCACAGATGATATTGTTGAAGTTGCAGAATGTCTTTGTGGATGCGCAAGGGATATGTGTACAGACGGCTGCTGCCAAGTAAAAGATTGTATTGGTAGCTGTACTTCATGCTCCTGCGGAGGCTGCTCCTTCGATTACTGTGGAGGTTGCGAAAAAGACTGCGGAGCCTTTTGCTCCGGCTGCTCAGGATTCTGTAGCGGAATCGGAAGTTGTTTCAAGTGTGAATGTGGAGATGGAATAGGCGGAATTTGCAGCGGATGCTGGGATTGTGCCGCTGGTGGAAGAACTGATCACTACTGGCGTTCCGATAATCTGGACGTCCAAGGTGCATTAACAACATACAGCAACTTTGAACAAGCCAGTAATATGGTTCATCAAGCAGCTGCTTGTTGCCAACTGTGCGGTCTGGCCGCTTGTGGGCTTGCTTCATGTTGCAGCTCATGCAGTTGTCGCTCATGCTCAGGACCTAGTAAGCCAGTCGAACATAAACCTATGCCTAAAAAACAAAAAAAAGAATTTAAAAAAACCGTAAAAACCTTAAAGAAAATGGATAAAAAAGCCCGTGAAATAATGCCCCAATGGCTTAGAGCATACAGTATGGATAAAAGCAAACTGTTACGTAAGATGGATAAAAGCAAACTGTTACGTAAGGCGGAAGACAAACTTCAACATTTTATTGCTACCTACGGGCTAAACAAATATTCTGGATTAGCATTATTCAGGGCCACTTACAAAGCCCTTCAACACTCCCCCCCTACAAAAGATGACTATGGTAGTTTATGGTCCAAATTAGCCGGATCTATAGACCGCCGCTTTGGAATTCACTCACTTCCAAGTGAAACGCGCACGTTCCATACCGCTAGTGATATATTATCGAAGCATAGATTTGGTTATCATAAGCATCTTAGAGACCAACTGATAGGATCCAAAACACCTTGTGGATTAAGCCCATATACCCAAACAGGAAAACAAATATGCGAAAAACTGCACCTACTCGGCCCTATTCAAGCTACAAATGAACAAGAAGAACAAATAGAAGCCGAACCCAAAGAATTGAAAGAAGAAGATAAACATGGAACAGAAGGAGCCCCCCACACCCAGCCAAAAAGGTATCTCACATCAACCAAACTCACACAAATGCTCGCGGCAAAACAGATAGCAAAAGCTGTGATTGATGGGAGAAAAATAAAGAAAAAAAATATCAAAAAGTTAGAACACTCTGCAGGAAGTGTAACAACAACAGCACTTAATACGGTATTAGATCAAATGATGAACCATAATTTAACGGACAAAACCACAAAACCCAACAATTATTTAGAAGTTGCTACAAAACTACTGCCAGGCGTTAACCCTGAAATATTTACTGCAAACTGGTGCATTAAAAGATTAAAAGAAATTAAAGATAGCGCATCACGAAACAATTCCTTATGCCAAATGCTCGGAAAAATTTTTGATTATTGTATAGAAAAAATGGGCTCCGAAAGCGGGTTAGAGGATTCTAAAATCAGGTTAGAGGCTTCTAAAATCAAGTTAAAAGTAAGATGGTCTTCAACAAATAACGGTGACCATGTCGATGAGCAATTAGAACCTACCTACCCTATGCCCAGTTGTAAACAAAGAAGTAAATGGGAAGAGTGTTTTTATCCGATGCCAGAATTGTGGTATCTAATGCCATCTTATTTTGCAGGAAAACAACGCGATTATATTAAAGATGGAATCGAACAGGCTGTAGTAATGGCTATGCAACCAGACGGTGGTGTGCAAAACTCAATCTTCGAAAGAATATTTCTCTTTTCACTATTTCCAAGATGGTTAGAGCCCGTGGCCTTTTTAACTAAAGGGAAACCTCAACCAAGGGAACTTGGGCCAATGTTCACTAAATTTAGAGATAAATCCTTCAAATTCATGGAAAAATATGAAGATCCTAAGCTTGCTAATACCCCGTTTCTCTTAACAGTCATGAAAAGCGCTAGGCAAGTTGCACGATTCCATGATCCGACAAAAGAAAAATCCGTAAATGACGCAATGATCCAGGCACTAAAAAGAATCATTAAACCACAAGAATCGTATATCAGAAAGCAACTATTTGAATCAATTTTACCACCAAAGGAAGCTCCAGACGAACCAGAGCCAGAGCCAGAGCCAGAACCTGAGCATGAGCCTAAGCCAGAACCAGAGCCGGAAAAAGAGCCAGAACCAGAGCGAAAGCAACAAGCGGCACTTCCTGTGGTTTCAGACGAGCCTGCTGTAGTTCCAGACGAGCCTGCTGTAGTTCCAGACGAGCCTGTAGTTCCAGACGAGCCTGCTGTAGTTCCAGACGAGCCTGCTGTAGTTCCAGACGAGCCTGCTGTAGTTCCAGACGAGCCTGCTGTAGTTCCAGACGAGCCTGCTGTAGTTCCAGACGAGCCTGCTGTAGTTCCAGACGAGCCTGCTGTAGTTTCAGACGAGCCTGCTGTAGTTCCAGACGAACCAGAGCCAAAGCCAGAACCAGCAACAACACCAAAGAAAGGTAAAAAAAAATGGCAAAGGTTGGCATTCTTATTAAAAGCCGGCCTTAAGGCCACGGCAACAGCACAGGAAACAAATACAAATAGAACTGAAACCGGATCCAGTACGACTCAATCCGAACTCGCTGCGACTATAGACACTCCTGATATAGAAGCGCCAAAAACCAACAAAACGCAAACAACGTCATGCCATACCGATTCCACAGCAGTAAAACTAAAAACTTTTATATCAAAGCCGAATGTTGCTGTAGCATTTGTTGGAGGAGCAGCGCTAACCACACACTCCATCTGTTTGTTTAATAACGCAATAAAAATAGCAACAACTACACTTGGCATGAGGCCAAACGAGGCCTTTAAATACGCCATCAAAAAGCTTGTTCGTCAACTGGCACCGTGGAAAAACCCCGTCAGTGCGGTATGTCTAGCATCTATGATTACTTGTATTGCAGCTGAGTTTTTCCCCAAAAACTCATTCAATAGCCCAAGATATACCCCTCAGTTATCCGATACAAAGGCCTAACGGCATAACCAAATTGACAAAATCACAACATAAGTTATTATCTTTGCAATGCCACTTTGGCAAAGTCTTTTCGCAATGCTGTCTAACTAATCACTAAATTGTGCACTAAGGAGTCCTCATGGTAAAAGATCTTTTATACTTGATAAGCGATCATGTCCTTTGGATTCCTTTTACTTTCATGTTTGGAGTAAGTGTCCTCCTAACAATAAAATCTCGTTTTGTTCAGATAAGAGCTCTACCAAAAATTTTCAAAATACTTTTTTCAAAAACAAAACCATGCAACAGTTTATGCGGACATACGATATCACCTAGAAGCGCACTCTTTGTATCGCTATCCACGTGCATTGGAATGGGTAATATTGCAGGTCCCATCATAGCCATAGGGCTTGGAGGTCCTGGTGCACTTGCAGGATTTATAGTTGCATCTTTGTTTGGTTCTGCAGTGGGTTTTGTAGAGGTTTATCTTTCAATATCTCACAGAAAAAAACGTAAAGATGGATCGATTCAGGGCGGAGCAATGCCATATCTAGATTCGTATTTCAAACCTTGGCTTGCAACTTTGTACGCATACTCCATGGGAGTCTTAATGCTTTCCTGGTCAGCAAGTCAGGCCAACCAGCTAGCGGTTCTTTTAGAAACAAAAGGCATCCCGACAATGGCCACAGGAATACTTTTGACAATAGCTGTAACATTCATTTTAATCGGGGGCATTACACGTCTTGGAGCACTGTGTAACAAACTAGTACCAACTATGTTTGTAGGGTATTGCATTGCAACTCTTTGGATAATTTGCGTTAACTACCAAAATATCCCATACACATTCAAATTGATGTTTTCCGCTCTATTTTCTCCTGTTGGCATTACAGGAATTACAATGGGCTATGGCATGCAACAGGCCATTAGATGGGGCCTTGCACGAGCTATGCAGGCAACAGAAACGGGAACCGGAGCCTTAACTTTTCCACACTCAACTGCAAGAAACACAACACCTTACAATCAGGGGATTTTGGCTATAGCGACAACTTTTGGAAACGGAATCATATGCCTTTTAACTGGTCTGACAATTATGACAAGCGGCGTTTGGACACAACCAGGCGCAACTTTTGATGTCAGAATGTTTACCAGCGTGCTTGCGACACATTTCCCAGTGTTTGGGCCAAATATATTTATTTTTTGTTCGCTACTTTTTGCATTTGGAACAGTTGTTGGTAACAACTACAATGGAAGTGAGTGTTTTCTCCACTTAACCCGCAACAGGTGGATATGGCTGTACCACGCAATCTCTGGACTTGCGGTTTTTGTTGGATGCATCATGGATGTTAAATTCATATGGACTTTGATAGATTTTTTCATACTCCCAGTTGTCATACCGCATATGATTGCTATAGTAATTCTCGCCTTTAGAAAAGGAAAAATTCAATATCAAGAGGATGCATCATGAGTGATTTGAGCACACAGGAACTCGAAAAACTTGCTAAGCTTTCTGGCCTTGCACTTAGCGAGGAAGAATCAAAAGCATTTGAAGGACAACTTAAGCAGCTTTTAGATTACACAGAAGAAATCACTAATTTATCTCTCGGGGCAGAAGTAGAGGCCACCAGAAGCGTTAATGTTTTTAGAGAAGACAAGGTGATCAAAAAGAAAACTGATGATGTCACAGGAACTGTTTCGAAATTTGAAAACAATTACTTTGTTGTTCCAAAAGTGCTCGACTAGGGAGAGTTTGCTTTGAAAGCTTTCGATACAATCAAGGAAATCAAAGAGAAAATAGAAAACCGCGAGATCTCGCCATCTGAGGTAACCGCATTTTTCAGGGAAAGACTCAAAAAATATAATCCAGAACTAAACGTTGCAATCGAGATATTCGAGGACACAAAACAAGAAAATATTGAGTCAGGCCTTTTAGGCGGCATCCCCGGAATTTTAAAGGATAATATTTGCCAGAAACGAAGGGTGACTTCCGCCGGCTCCAAAATTTTAAAAAATTTTAAAGCTCCGTATGATGCCGCGGTCTCGAAAAGACTGAAAGCCGCAGGTGCACCGATAATCGGCCGCGCAAATTGCGACGAATTTGCAATGGGCTGTACTGGAGAATTCACCGCATACGGACCGACAAAAAATCCCTGGAATACTGCACATGTTCCGGGAGGCTCAAGTTCTGGATCTGCAGCGGCTGTTGCAGCTGGACTTGTTCCGTGGGCGATTGGAACTGAAACTGGAGGCTCTGTTAGACAACCTGCAGCTTTTTGTAATCTTGTGGGTCTGTACCCTACTTACGGCCTGCATTCAAGATACGGAATCATTGCATTCGGCTCTTCACTCGACCAGCCAGGTCCAATCACAAGAACTGTTTACGACAACGCTCTTTTGACTTCAGTTATTGCTGGACATGATCCAAAAGATTCAACATCTCTTCCCGAGCCCAAACGCGACTACACAAGGAAATTGAACGGCAAGTTACCCGAAAACATAACGATTGGCATCATAAAAGATTCGATTGAATCTGAGGGTGTTTGCGAGGAAGTTAAAAAATCTTTTAAAAACAGTGTTCACGAACTTGAAAAACTCGGGGCAAAAATTAAGTATATCGACATCCCGGACCTCAAGTATGGAATCTCTGTGTACTTCGTCATCAGCCGCGCAGAGGCGGCATCAAACCTCTCTCGAATCGACGGTGCAATAATCGGTGATAGAGTGGACTCAGACACTCTTGGAGAAATGTACATTAAAACCAGAAGTGAAGGGTTTGGCCCTGAAGTAAAACGTAGAATTTTAATGGGTAACTACGTACTTTCTGCCGCCCACAGAAGCTTTTACGAAAAGGCCTCTCACGTCAGAGCAATGATTCGAGCAGAGTTCGAAAAAGCGCTCAGTGAAGTTGATATCCTGACAAGTCCGACAACATCTGCACTTCCCTTTGAATTTGGACAATTAGAAACCGATCCTTTGAAAATTTATATGGGAGACTACTTCAATTGCCCAAGCTGTGTTGCAGGACTTCCTGCCATTTCTGTGCCTTCGGGATTCTCTCAAAGCGGCCTTCCAATTGGGATCCAGTTCATAGGACCAAGGCTTTCGGAGGAAATGTTGTTCCAGGTTGGACATGCCTACGAAAAACACCATCCACTCTACAAAAAACACCCGGAAGGCTATGAATAAGATTGATAATTTTTGGACTCAAAAAATAAATATCGGCAAACTTTCTATTCCAAGGTTTATGTCGGCACCAATGGACGGCATAACCGACTCTCCTTTCAGAAGGCTGATCAGAAAATATTCACCAGAAGAACTGGTTTTCGGGGAAATGTGTCATGTGGCGACCGCCGCACACAACAAAAAAAGCTCTCTTTTAAAATTTGATAAAATCGAGCATCCCATCTGCTTTCAATTTTCCAACAACAGACCTCTTTTCATAGAAGAAGCGGTCAACCGCGTTATAGACCTCGGTTTCGACATGATCGACATGAACTCCGGATGTCCCGCAAGACAAGTTATAAAATCCGGCTCCGGCTCTGCCCTGATGGCCAACATTCCAATGCTAATAAAACTTTTAAAAAGAACTAGGGAAGTTATAGACGGAAGAGTTCCATTTTCAATAAAAATCAGAGCTGGATTTAAAGAAAAAAATGCCCTAGATGTAGCTCTTGCAGCGCAAGATACCGGTATTGACATGATCACAATACATCCAAGGCTCCAGACAGGCGGCTTCACTTCTACACTAGACATCGACCTTGTCGCACAAATAAAAAAGAAAATATCGGTTCCTTTAGTTTTTTCTGGAAACATCAATTCTTTTGCGAGAGCGAAAAAGATGTACGATTTTACCGGCGTTGATGGATTCATGATCGGCCGCGCCTTATGGGGCGCTCCATGGAAAATTCTGGAAATCCACACAGAAATGCTTGGCGAAAAATTTGAAGTTGGACACAGGCAAGCCGTACAATGCGCCATTGAACACCTAAAGCTGAATATTGAGCATTACGGAGAAGCTGGGGTACAAAAAATTAAGCAACAACTCCCGCAATACATCCGTGGAGTCAAAAACGCTGCAAAAATGCGAAATACGCTTGTTCGAATAAATGATCGGGAAGAAATGCTACACACCCTTGAACATCTCTCTGAAGAGTAAATTTGAGGCTTTACAAATGACAAACGCAAGTCGCTGGAAGCTACTAAAGCTCGCTCTTGTATTCATCGTCATCGCATTTTTATTTAAACAACCAAAGATTCTCAAAAAAATCACATCGGTAGCCACTTTTCCAATAATTTTTGTGGCATCAAAAATTACCATGCCCTTTAAAAAGGCATTTAGAAAAATCAAACAAATACTTACAAAAAATAGCAAAATAGCGTCTCTCATAAACGAAAACGAATCTTTGATAGAAGAAAATGTACACCTGAGAGCTACCATCGATTACCTTGAAAGAAGTGCAGATCTTTTCTCGTTTACACAACGTTACTCTCAAAAAAATCTTGTACTAAGCCAAATTTTGCTGACAAATTTTTCGCCGGAAGGACACTACTTTTTTATCGACAAGGGAAGTTCTAGCGGCGTAACCAAAGAATCTTGCGCCGTCTTTAAATCTCATCTTCTTGGAAAAGTGGAGGAAGTTTTCCGCAATCACAGCCTCGTAAGAATAATCACAGACAAAAAATGTAAAGTTGCCGCAAGGATTTCCAGAAAAAACACTCTGTGCCTCAGTACAGGCAACACCAGAGCCCTGGAGTTTGATGTTTGCTGCGTTCAAAACACAAGAAACCTAAAAATTGGCGATCTTGTCATTTCCAGCGGAAAAGGAATGATTGTCCCAGAAGGCTTTGTTTTGGGCAAAATAATTGAAATTTTACCACCCACTTCACAATCAATCTCCGATGACTGGAAAATTAAAGCAAAACCACTTGTTGATATTAAAAACTTAGAATTTTGTCACATAATTCCGTACGAAGGATTAATTTAAGCCTTTTGGGAATTTGTCGTCTCTGCAACATCATTCATGCTGAACATAATCGCCTGATTAAAATCGTCCAAAAGTTTTTTTACCTTGCTAGAAAGACCCCGTTTTTTTGGCTCTTTTGTTACCCTCCAGTCACCTATGGGAAAGTTCAAAAACGCCCCCATTGGCGTTCCCTTGTAGAAAAGACTGCCACCGGGACTGATGATTTTTTTGATAGAAACGCGCCTGCTGAGCTTTATATCTTTCCCCACCGTCAAACCATTTGGAAGAGTTGCACCAAAACCGGGAACAACGCAGTATCCCTCTTTAAGCTTTACGATGTCGTAAAAAATATTGCCGCCAATGGAAGGATTATCTCGAACATACGGCCCCCGCCAATTCTTCGGATATGCCAGGTTTATGTTGCCAACCTCGGATCCGACAAAACTTTTTATGGTCAAAAAATCGACAGGAACCCGAGTTCTTTGAACGTCTGTTATTGCACACGACTTGTCGATATCTTCCAAAATAGAGGCGATTTTACGGATATCTCTGTTTATCAAACGTGCCTGATCCCACGTTCTGGCATAAAAAACCCAGACCATAGAGCCTGCTATGAGTAAAAACAGAAACGCCGAAGCCGCTACTGGAAACCGCTCTTCTAACCACTTTATTTCCATCATCATCCTCCTCCTCATTTTTTTTTAAACCTAGCCCCAAAACCTGATTCCAGCCATTGTAAGGTTAAACAACAGATAAACGCCAATTCCAAAAAATGCCACACCCATGAGTGACGTGATGAAAGTTTGAAAACGCTCTGAGAAAAAATTACCAACACGCGATGCCAGCAAACTGACAAGTGAAAGCGTGAAAAACGCACCAGAAGAAACAGCCGTACCACTGTAAAGAATCACATGCATCGGCAACCTCTGAACTATGTATTGAGAAAATAGTTTTGCCGCCACACCGGCGTAAAACAAAATTGCGATGGGGTTGGATAGTGTTATCAGTGCGGCGCTGAACGCCATCCAAAAAAATCCACCACGCCCAACAACGGGTATTTGTTGTATTGCGTGCCTGGCAATCAAAACCCTAATGCCCATAAAAATCAGAAAAATACCACCAACAAGCTCTAACGTATGAACAATCCAACCGTCGTAGTAAGAAACCTGAAGTAGCCCTGCAAGCGCTAATCCAAAAAATGTACCCTCTACGATTGATGTTCCAAGAGCACTAAATACCCCAGAAAAAAATCCTCGTGTCACCGCTCGCTGCATAACGAGCATAAAAATTGGACCGGCAAACCAACCACCTATCGCACCGACCAAGAACGACTTGATAATCATTTCCATCAACATCCCCGCACCTCCATTTTTTGCGCACCGCTTTTCGCTCACCGCGCGCTATGCAATTTGCAATTTAATTATATTACCCAAAAAGCCATAAAATAAAGAGTATTGAAAGTGTAAATTTCTACAAACAACTAAAAGTCGCAAGGGTCAAAAACTTCCAACTCAATTTTTTCAACAATCCAAAACCCTCTTTTTTTGTTAGTATGTCTTTACTTCGCATTCAAATATGGACTCAAAAGCAAAAATCGAAAGCACGAAAATATGGGTAACCTAGCATTTGGAACAGATGGTATCCGCGCAAAATCGAACTCAGAAATATTCAAACCCGAGAATATAAGCCGCATTGCAAGCGCCATATCGTTCTGGACAAAAGACAAAGTAAACAAAAGTGAGCCTTGTATTCTTATAATTTCTGACACCAGAAAATCTTGTGACACAATAAAAAAGCACCTTACAGAAAGCCTAAATTACTACGGATGCAATGTGTTGGATGCTGGGGTTCTTCCGACTCCAGCCGCACTAGTAATTTTAAAAAAACACCCAGAAATTGACTCTGCCGTTGTAATTTCGGCTTCTCACAACCCAGCCGAGTACAACGGAATAAAAATATTTGGGTCAGAAGGCAAACTTTCTGAAATAGACGAAATACTGGTATGCGAGGCATTTGAAAAAAACATCTCCCCAACCCCTAAAAATATTACAGGAACTGCGAAAAAATGGGAAAATAGCGCAATTTTTTATGAAGAAAAGATTTTGATCCCATTTTCTACGAATCTTCTTGCAGGCAAAAAAATCGCACTCGATTGCGCCAATGGCGCGGCTTTCAGGGTTGCTCCAAATATTTTTCGTTCTCTGGGAGCCCAAGTAACCACGATTGGAAATACACCAGACGGCACAAACATAAACAAGGGCGTAGGTTCCGAATATCCCGGCGCTTTGGCAAAAGCAGTTTTGGAAAACAACGCAGATCTTGGCATAGCATTCGACGGCGATGCCGACAGAATTTTGGCAATAAACTCCAAAGGTAAAAAAAGAGACGGTGATGACATCGCTTACATTATATCTAAACATCCCGACTTTATGGAAAACACAAAAATAGTTGGAACAATCATGACCAATGAAGGCCTAAGACATCAGCTCGATCAAGAAGGTAAAACTTTTGTCAGAACAAAAGTTGGCGACAAATATGTTTCGCGAAAAATGCAGGAAATTAATTCAAACTTAGGTTCAGAGCCCTCCGGACACGTTATCATAAGATCTCACATCCCTTGCAGCGACGGTATTTTCGCAGCACTCAAGCTTTGCGAAACACTTTGTGAAACCGATAACTGGGAAATGAAATCATTCAAAAAATTTCACCAAAAAACAATCAACGTTAAAACCGAAATTCGCAAAAATTTGTCCGAACCACCTTACTCAAATATCATCGAATCATGCAAAAATGATCTCAACGGCGGCAGGGTCGTGGTACGCTACTCAGGCACAGAACCTTTGCTTCGCGTAATGGTGGAGGCAAAATCAAAAAATGAGTGCGAAAATAGCGCACTAAAACTGGCAAGTGAATTAAAAAAAGCTCTGGATGAGCACATTATTAGGAGAAAACAATGATAAGATCCTTATGGGAAGGCATAAAAGCAATTGTACATTACATCAAAAGCTTGTTCATGGCTGGAATTTTTACACTGCTACCATTGGCTGTTACAGCCCTTGTTGTAAAATTTTTCTACGGAATTTCATACGGCCTTTTGGCACCATTTGACTACATAGATCTACTCCTGATGGGATCTGCAATATTACTTGTGGGCCTTCTTGGTCGATTCATAATCACAAGAGCAATTATCAACCCCATAGAAAGGCTGATTAAAAGAATTCCAATTTTGGGTGCATTTTACTCCGGAATAAAGACCATGGTCGATTTCTTCAACGTTTCTGGACACCCAGAGCGCAAAAGACAGGCAGTTCTAATCCCCTATCCCAAAGACGATTTTTACAGCGTAGCTTTTGTTGTGGGCCCAGCCGACAAGGACTTTCAAAGCCTCCTTCCAGGCCAAAATCCAGAAAACAAAGACAAAATAATGAAAGTGTTTATTCCAACAACACATGTACACTTCGGCTTTTTCACACTCATCCCAGAAAGTAAAATAATTTATACCGACATAAAACTCGAAGAGGCCGTTAAAACAATACTTTCCTGTGGAATCATTGTTCCAGCAAGCTTGAGGAAAAAGAAAATAACTCATCAGGAACAAAAACCTCTAGCGGATGAAAAAACAAACCAATAAAAACACTAGCTGATTGATTTACAAGACCGCGTTTTTTTAGCCTCTTTTCCACAAGAACCCAAGCTCAAGTCAAATGTAAAAGGGGAAGGCGGTGAACAGAAAAAGTTTTTTTGCAATGAGTTTTTTTTGCACGTGTCTTCTGGGTGTTGCGCTAAATTCATTTCACCCAAAACGCTCAGAACCGCTAATGATCGAAAATGAGCCTGTAACGCGCCAGCCTATGCGAAATAAGAATTTCGAAGCAATCTCCACCAGTAGACTTTGTTCCATTGAGACGAGAACAGACGATGACTACACATACATCCACGTCTTTTGTCCAGACAAGTCAGAATGCAAAAAAATCATCTGCGGCGGAATTTTGCCACATCTTTATCCAATCGAAGAAACATCATACAACTGGATGACCCGTACAAAGAAGCACAAGCTTTACCAAACACCGCTCCCACTTCCAACAAGATCTACAATATTCAGGTGCATTACCGGAAGCTCAAAGTTTGGAGGAACGTTGCTAATCGATGAGTACAATAAACATATGCCAATGTGGTGGAAACTGCGATCAATAGGCGAGCTAAAAAGTCTTATCAGCTACTTTAACGAAAAAGCAGTTCTCAACAATGCAATTCCACAAAATGACAACATTCTTTTTATCTCAGTAGAAGAATATCCGTTTTTGATATCCTCCCAGGAAGAAGAAGCGGTTCCAATGCTTAGCAAGGCAGAAATGGGCATTTTAAAGACTTATTTTACGGTCGTAGAGGACGAACGGATCATTCAAAACTGCCACCTTTTTCACAGAACCATGATGATCAGCATGAGCAAAATTGAAAACAGCGACTACAAGCTGGCATCCAACTCACTTCGGCAAACAATTGCCGATTCTTTAGAACGCGGCTACAAATCCTTGGGATTTAAAGAAATCGCCCTGATAATCATTTCCGCAAAAGTTATTCATCTACTGCAAAAAGCAGAATCTTCGATGGACGACCTTTTCAAGGCCGGCCTAAAAAAAACCTTTGACGCCCTACACGACTTTTTGAGAGGCAAATCCAGCGAGGAAGAGAAAAAAGAATAACAATTCAACCTAAGTCTTCGTCTCCTCGGCAACTTTAAGACTGACAGAGTTTTCTTTAGAAATTCGCAAACGCTTTACCAGCGAAAAAGAGTCCTTCAGTACCTTCTTTGAATCAAAAACACCAAGAACACCTACGTGATTTTTTAACACAACAAATTCGTCATTCTTCAAAGATCTTTCAACCTCTCTTCTAAAATCTTTTAGAGTATTCGTCTCAACATCACCAACAGATTTTATCAGATCTCCCATACGAATGCATTGCCCGGTAGCACTCGCTTCACAAGTCGGAATCACGTATGTAACTATCAATGCTGGACGACCTGTACAAACTTCCATTAACAAATATTTAGCAAGAAGGGGATTGTGTTTTTCGAAGGCTCTAACATGAGATTTAGACAGCTCCATCACGACAAATCCTGCACCAAAAACCTCGTAATCAATTTTTTCATAACCAAAGAACAAATTTCTTACAGGGGGAACATTGGTATTCTTCTTTTTTTCTTTTAGCTTCAATTTCTTACCAGAACGAAAAACTCCAACTTCTATGTCGGCCCCTAAAGGCAATCGAGAAATCACCTCTAACAATGGAACAGGCTCGTCACTCCAACCAACCGAAACCAAGCCGTTTCTGTCAATTTTTTTTCCGTTTACCTCACAAATTAGATCTCCCTTTTCAACTCCCATTCTACCCGCAAAACCTTCGGGACAAAGATCAACCACGTAAACACCTCCCAAACCCTTTGGACACTTCAAAAATTTTAACAACGAAGGTGTTGCTAGTTGCACGGTTACACCACAAAAAAGCCGTCTAACAATCTTGGTTTTCTTCATTTCTTCAATCACGGCTTTAACCGAGTCGATTGGAATCATATAACCTACATTCTGAGCATCACTGAATGCAGCAAAATTAATTCCAACAACCCAACCCTCCTTATTCACAGTTGGACCACCGGAATTTCCATTATTAATCGGTGAAGTGGTTTGCAAACAGATTGAGTTGAAGCCAACAATATCGAACGTAACAGTCTCCCATCCGGAAACAACCCCCTGAGCACCTTTTAAATGCTCTTGCCCAAGAGGAAATCCCAAAGCTAACGTAGCACTCCCCCTTCTCATCTTGTCAGAAGATCCAAATCTTAAAAAAGGAACTTTTTGAAAATTATCTTTTAATTTTTTTATACCCTCATCACACAGTTTAATGAGAGCTAAATCATTTTCTGGAGAAATACTTACAACTTCAACATCAAAACGATTCTTTCCAATAGATGGAACCTGTATTTGTACACGTTTTGCATTCGCAACAACGTGATAATTTGTAATAATCAATCCACTTTCGTCTATTAAAAATCCACTACCACAACACTGAGAAACTTCGCCTTCCTTGTAAGGCTCACTGAAACTGAACCCTGAAAAATCGTTAAAAACTTGAACAACAGCATTGCGACACCTTTCCTGCACATCGGCCCAGGAATCGCCAAAAAACCAAGCATTTAAAGGCAAAAAAGACGAAAAAACCAAACAACAAAACAATAAACTTTTTTTCATTATGCATCCTATCGGTAGAAAAACATTCTATAAAAACTTTAAATCAGCAAACCACACAATTTTTTGATTCGGCTAGAACCATTGAATGCGTTTTATCATACATGAAAAGATTTGCCAGTCTAGTTTCATCTTCGAAAAGCGGCCTTGTGGCAACAACTGCCAATCTGTCATCATCCGTCGTAATCCTTACAAACTCCTTAGATCCAGTCTTTTTGAGCTCCTTTCTGAGCTCCCCAAGAGTTGACACTTTTTTTCCGTTGACCTCATCTAGAAGTGATCCAACCGTGATAATTCCCCTCATGTTGTGAACCTTCGATGTTGGTTGTATGTGTGTAACAATAAGCCTTTTGTCATATTGATGTTCATCGAACGCGTATTTGATAAGCGTTGGGACATTATCACCTAAAATGGCTATATGATTTAATGCAAGCTCCATTATCACAAGCCCACCAAAGACCTCGTAGTCAACATTTTCATAATCGGGATACACAAACCTAATCGGCGGAATCTCATCTTTTTCAAAAACAAACTTAAACTCTTTTCGCTTGCCACCTCTGTAAACGACAAAAGAAATCTCATCACCAACTACAAGCCGATTCAAAAGATCCATTCCAGAAACCTTGTCCTCACTCCATGTGACAACAACATTGCTCTGGTAATCGAGCAGATGGCCATTTATCTCTTTGATCACATCACCTTTTTTAAGACCAACCTTTTCTGTAAGACTCCCTTTCATGACCTTTGTCACATAAAGACCACCACCTTTTGGAAAATTTAAATATTTTGCCATGTCTTCCGTTGTGTGCTGCATAGCACATCCTAGTCGCGGTTTTCTTAAAAGCTCCACGTTGTGCAAATCCGCAATCGCACTTTTGACATCGTTGATTGGAATGACATAGCCAACATTTTGGGCATTGGCTGCACCAGCAAAATTGATGCCAATAACCTCGCCATTACCGTTAAGCGAGGGACCTCCCGAACTTCCAGGGTTAATTGGCGCCGTCATCTGAAAACAAAGCTGGCCAAAACTACGCTCGCTAAAAATTATGCGTTCCCATCCACTCAAAATCCCTTGCGTACTCTTGATATGCTCCATTCCAAGCGGAAAACCAAGAGCCAAAAGCTCTTCACCACGCTGGACATCATCTGAACTCCCAAATTTCAAAGCAGGAATTTTACCGAATTCTTGTCGCAACCTTGCACATCCATACTCATCGAGTTTTACCAGAGCCAAATCTCTCTCTGGACTAACGCCCAACACATGCGCATCAAACCTCTCTTTCCCAAAAACAGGAAGTTGAACTTGAACTCTCAGTGCCTGGGAAACAACATGATAATTTGTGAGAAAATGACCTTTTTCATCAATGAAAAATCCACTCCCCCTTCCCTCTCCTTGACTAGGCACCTTGTAAGGTTCCAACCAATTAAAGGCCAAGGTATTTGTAAATACCTGAAGAACGGAATTACGAGCCTTTTTTTGAACTTCAATCCATCTGGACGGCACAATCCCAGGCTTATTTTCCAACTGCTCTGTAAAAACAGCTCTTTTTCTCGAAGCTTCTTTAACCACGCTGATTTCACTTTTTATTTTATTAAGATCGGTAGAAATTTCCGAAAACTTTTTGGTGAAACCAAAATCAACCCCAAAAAAACTGTAAAGGATGTAAAAAATGAAGCCTGTACACAAAACGGGCAAAACAAAATAACGCACAATTTTCACAGAATTTTTTTCAAAAAGCATAGCGGTACTCTAAAAAAAGGATTACTTACAAACGCTAACTCTGGCATGGCGAAGAACAACGTCCTTAAACTTGTAACCTTTTCTCAGAACTTCGACAATAGCCCCAGAATCGTGCTTTTCAGATTCTACAGAAACTAAAGCTTCGTGAAAATGTGGATCAAAAGGAACCGTACAATCAATTTCTTCAACACCCTGATCTTGCAAAATCTTATTAAACTTCTTTTGAATCAGCCTAAAACCTTCCATCCACTCTCTGTCCGAATCTGTTGTTTCAGAAGCTTCTGCTGCGAGCATCGCTAGATCGATATCATCGATCAAAGGCAAAAATAGACGTAAAACTGCAGCCTGACTGACAATACCCCACCCAGCGCGTTCTTTTTCTGTCCTTTTTTTGAAATTCTGAAAATCCGCCGTTACACGCAAAAGCCTCTCAGAGCACTCTTTTAGCTTATTACAATAAGCCCCATCGCTTCTGTTTTCCACTTCAACTTTTTCTACAGCCTCAGCTCCAACGTTCTTTTTATCTTTCATCCGACACCCATAAATAACTTTAAATAATAGAAGAACCACGATTTTTAGGAAAAGTAGCCATTCGGTAATCTTACCATAGAAAACCAAATGCTCAAAATTTGAATTTCACAAAGCATATGTAACGAAAAAATAAGTGGAAAATTTAGCTAAAGTTGGCAGCAAATTTATCAACATATTCACAAACCAATAGAATATTTTTTCATACCTCATCAAAAGTCCTTCGCAGTTATTCGTCAGGTACTCTCTTGCGCCTTACCAATAACCGACCTTATAGCTGCTTGGATGACTGCCTCTTCTGCATCATCGTCGAAGACCCAATGTTCCTCGTCCCAGCCACCACCTGCTTTAACCAATAGTTCATCAAATTCATCAACCTTTTTTGCATTATCTAAATAAGCTAAAAGTGTATCTGCATTTTCTTCAGTAATAATCCCCGTAGCAATCTCTTTTAGCCTAACAAATCCATAGTAATCTTCATTCAACACATCAAAGTACAACCTTTCAGCAAGTTTTTTAATAGCCTCATCTTTACTTGTAACTTGCGCAGTCTGCACAACTACCACAGCATCTTCTGCCTCCTTACTACTATCTTCTACTCCTCTTTCTTTCTCACTACCTCTTTCGCCATCATGAACTGGTTCAACACTGTGCCTTAGAACTCTCATAGTCTGCACAGTAACCGGATTTCCATTTTGATCCTTACCTACCACTGTTTCATCTTCACCAAGCTGTCCCCCCACAAATCCCAACATAGTGTCGTCATCACCTTCTTCATCGCCTTGTCCGCCTGCAATAGGAGCTCCTCCTGGCTTGTCATCGTCTTCTTCTTCTTCTTCTTCTTCTTGTTGTTCTTCTTCTTCTTCTTCTGTTTGTTCTTCTTCTACTGATTCTCCTTTTCTTCTTTGAAACAGCATATTAATACCGCCCACCAACGCACAACTCATGCAAAGTGCGCGAATTAAGTTTCTTTTTTTATTTTCTTTACTAATGAATGTAACCTTTAAAGCCTCTTTAAGGGCTTCTTGAATCGATTCAGATCTCGGCTTTTGTTGGATGAAGTTGTATGCAAACGCAACAACAGATTCAATTCCAGCCCCAATACCTAAAACAATCCCCAGGCTAGCAATACCCTGCACAAGTTCACTTCTACTTGAAGAATCAGCTCCAGAAGGCGTATCCGTTGCTCCAACCGAAACACCTACTGACAAAACAAATAAAACTGTAAAAAACATCTTTTTCATAACACTTTTCCTTTTTTAATTAAACAATCACTAATCCTTCATACAGCAACCGGCCGCATAATCCCACTGAACACAATAACGATTATAGACCAAAAAAATAATAATGCAAGTCTTCACACAAAATACATCATTTTTATACAGACTGACAATTCGCCACCCTCTTTATCCTTTCGATTTCACTGTTCTAGAACTAAAAATCGACAGTACAATACAGAAGTATGGTTCGAGATTTTCTTTGATGCCGTAGGAGCCCCAAACCTAACCTTGGGCCTTTACGACACATTTGTTTTTTGGCAAAAAACCGATAGCTTGATTCAGATTTCCCTATAATGTCATCCCAAACTTGATCTGGGATCTAGTCCTTTTTTGCCAAAAAAATATCTTGATTCATAAGATTTAATCATCTGAACTTAAGCTCAAAAGCCCCTGTTCAAGCGTCCTTTAAAATAAAATCCTCTGGATTAAGAGGTCTAGATCCCAGATCAAGTCTGGGATGATGGACTGAAAAAGTTCTAAACCAATGGCAACGGCTGTTTTCGGCCTTGCCAAAACTCTGGGCCATAGTCAATTAAAAGCTGCTCTCCAGGCTTAATATCTCTTGCAGCTACAAAAACCAAGTGCCATAGCCCTCGGTGGTAGACGTACTCCCCATCAATGTTTCTTTTCGAGTCGTGGTTCAGAAACCTGAAATAATTCTCGTGTATTTTGGACCTACAAAAGCCATTAAACATGCAAATCTACGCGAATTTACGCGCAAAAAAACAAAACTCGCACTTTTCCTAAAATATTATAATATAAGTAATATAATTAAATGTGGATGATTAATTTTATATAGAAAGGTGGGGCGTGGTTAAAAAATTAATATTATTACCTTTAGCTTTTTTTGGCCTTGGAAGGCCAGCACATCAACTTTCAGCAACGGCAAAAGTAGCTTCTGGTGCATTCTTTGCCGGCGGCACATTTGTTTTGCTGCGCGACATAGCCAGGTGTATAAAAAAAAGAAAAATAAGTAAAGAAGCTGCAATGCGGATTACAGCAAGTCTTACGGTAATGGGACTTTCTGGTTGGCATCTTTATTATGCTTGGCAACAAGCACATGCAGTAGAGCCTGAACCAGAACCAGAGCCTGACGAACCAGCAGTCCCATTGGAAATACCATCTGTTCCAAGTGCTGCACATTTATCTGAAGGAGTTCGTGTCAAAATAGGTGGACGAACAATCAGCGATAAAGAAAAGCTAGAGTTTTTTGAACGTATAAAGACTAAAGTTGCCTTTGCACAGTTTATAGAATCTCTTTGGACTCATGGCCATTTTGGCGCTAGTACTGAAGATGGATTAGCTTATCCTCTTATTGAATTTTCGGATTTGGGAGAACGAGTCTCTTTCGATAATCTTGGACTTTCTTTAAAATCGAATGAAACTGCTTTGCGCAGCATAACCCTTGATGGGTTGTCACTTCACGCAAGTTTATATTTGAAACAAGCCTATTTGGCAAGTTTTACGTGTAGATCTGCAAGCTTGATAAGTGTTGTGTTTGATGGGTGCACCACTACCAAAGCAGATTTTAGTGGGTCTGATTTTGAAAAATGTTATTTGCATGGTGTTGATCTCTGCCATTCCGTAATGTATACACCTCATGGTGAATATGTGGAACAAGTAATCCAAGTAGCAATTGATCAAGGTGCGCAGTTGGAGGCCACAGAAAAGCTTAAACGTTTTAATGAAGCCTATAATTTTTTAGCTAAATCTGATTTTAAGACTTGGTTTGAAGGTTGGTCGCATTCTTGTTCGTGTACATACATAAGAGACTCAACAATAAAAGAAACTGATCTTTCTAATGCAGATCTTAGGGTTGTACATTTTAACAACGTCGAGTTAATAAATTCAAGTTTTGAACATACAGATTTGAGGCTTTCTCACTTTATTGAATGTAATTTTGATAAAGTATCTTTTGTTGGTGCTAAAACTCTTGGCGCGTGGTTTCGGGATTGCAATTTAAGTGACTCGGATCTAAGTGGATTAGATTTCTCTAGAACGAATATGAAAAGAACAAACCTTCGCGGAGCAGATCTTTCTAATACAGTTTTTGCGAAAGCAGATTTGAGAGAAATGGATTTTTCTAATGTTAAATTAATTGAAGGTGCAATCTTCTATGATGCTCGGATTGACACTAGCCAAAGAGAAGTGTTGCAAAGCCGTGGCATACCTGAAGAAGCATTGCAAGGTGTTCACTGGGCGGTTTGAAGTCTTAAGTACAACACTTCGTTCATTATAAAACAACTCCAGTTTCTTTAAAAATAACTTGCGCAGGTGTCTGAAAATTCAGGGTTTTTCGGGGTCTTCTATTAAGTTTACGCATAATCTCATTAATTTCATCATCCGATACATCGTCAAAATTTGTGCCCTAAGGCAAATATTGTCTGACAAGGGGGGGGGGGGGGTTGGTTGCACAATTTCTCCATTGACGCATGTAGTAACGAATTGTGAGCTGTACAAAGACTACTGCAAACTCTCTTTTTTTTTACCCCTAGGTATTGAACTTCAAATTTCAAAGTAGGTGGTAGTCAAATCCGCAAACATAACAAAAAAAACATAACCCCCTACGCTAGCGGCAACGGCTGTTTTCGGCCTTGCCAAAACTCTGGGCCATAGTCAATTAAAAGCTGCTCTCCAGGCTTAATATCTCTGGCTGCTACAAAAACTAAGTGCCACAAGCCCCTGTGGTAGACGTATTCACCATCAACGTTTCTTTTCGAGTCGTGGTTCAGAAATCTGAAATAATTACCCTCTCTCATAACATCGATTACAAACTGTCTGTCAGGATTAGCCGAGGGATAGTGAAATAAGTAGTCATTTTGATGGCTTACTTTGTACACCGGCACAATCTGACCTGCGCATTCACCCAGAAAATCGCCTTTTTTTATCTTGCCTTTTGCGTAAACACCATATCCAACCAGACTGTTTGTCCATCCAACATAGATCGAACCAATTTCCTTGGAATCAAGTTTTTTTCCAAAGCGCTTTACCATATCTTTTTGATAAGTTCGTTCATCCTTGCAAAGGTTTATTTGAACATCATCGTCAAAAACATCTAAAGTGGAAGCTACAAGAGAATCTTGGTACTGAGCACCTAGCGCAGGAAAGTCCTTTTTCCAATATTTTTTACTTTTAAGTGCTGCCAAGTGAGTTATCTTTTCAACACCTTTTGCAGCAACATCTTTTTCCGAAATCTTGGATTCCACAACCTTAAGAGCATGCTTTATGATTGGATTACTAGACTTTTTGTACCCAGAAGGCATTCTAAACTTTGATTTTTTTAATATCCCAGAGCCCTTATGCCGCCTAAAACCACCTGCAAGTGCACAAAAACTATAAAAGCCCATCAGTGTAACTAACATTGTTAAAAATCTTTGTGAATAAACTTTCATGATTCAATTCTCCTTTGCTCATACAATCCCTACAATCAATAAAATTTTATATCGATCTAAACACTCCGTGCGCAAGTTGTGGCGTTTTCGCTGTATCTTAGTATGATTACTTGTTGTAAGGCTATCAGTAGCAAAAAACAACTTATTGGCTTTAATTACGGTTATGATTGAACTAAAAAACATTTCACTGACACTTGGGAACAAAGAACTTTTCAGAAATTTTTCCATGCTACTTTCCAAAAAACGCCGCATAGGTGTTGTTGGACGCAACGGAAGCGGCAAATCTACCCTTTTAAAACTTGTAACGGGCCTCTTAACGCCAGACTCTGGCTCTATCGAGACAAAAAAAGGTCAAACAATTGCCTATGTTCCTCAAGAAATGGTTTTTGAGACAACAAAAACTATCTTTCAAGAAGCTATGATGGCCTTTGAAGATCAAATCCACTCCAAAGAAGCTTTGGATGGGCTGATTGAAAAATACGAATCACAACATACGTCATCGTCTGACGAACTTGCAGAACAAATACACACACTTTCCGAAAAAATTAAAGACACAAATTTTAACCAGCTCGAAAAGAAAGCTCAGCAAGCCCTGTTTGGTCTTGGTTTTGACGAGAAACAAATGAATCAGCCCGCATCAACACTAAGCGCTGGCTGGAAAATGCGCCTACTTCTGGCAAAACTATTGCTTCAAAATGCCGACTTTTATCTCTTTGATGAACCTACAAACCACCTGGATATTGTCGCCAGAGACTGGTTTTTGGACTTCGTACAAAAATCCAATTTCGGTTTTTTACTTGTCAGTCACGACCGATATTTTCTAGATCACGCCTGCTCCCACATCTTAGACCTAGATCAAAAACCACCAAAACTTTATGTTGGAACGTACGCTAATTTTTTAGAAAAAAGAAAACACGACTTGGAAATCTTAAAAGCGGCTGTCGTTAACCAAGAGAGAATGATAAAAGCCAAACTAGCTACAGCAGAGCGATTTCGAGCAAAATCCAGCAAAGCAAAAATGGCTCAAAGTATTTTCAAAGAAGTAGAAAAAATTGAAAAAATAGAGCTTCCCCAAGAGACAAGTTCAATCAAAATCAAGTTTAAAGATATACCGCGTTCTGGAAAAATCACCCTAGAAACCAAGAACTTGTCCAAATCT
>JBHPCE010000002.1:0-38807 GCA_042576345.1 Candidatus Babelota bacterium
TCCATGACTGTCAGAAAGTGCATGAATTTTTGTCGAAAAACCGCCCACACTGCGACCTAATTTTTGTTTTTTTTACCACTTTTTCCACCAGCTGAGTGCTGATGCGCTCGAATAATTGTTGAATCCATCATCAGCCATTCGGTATCAGGATCACTGGATAATAGCTCGAAAACCCTTTTCCAAACACCCTTTTTTGACCATCTTAAAAAGCGCTGTAAGACAGAATTCCATTTTCCATATTCAGATGGAAGTGACCTCCATGGTGCACCTGTACGCGCCATCCACACAATTGCATCTATAAAAAGCCGATTGTCTCTTGCTGTTCTACCCCGGTCCCCCTTTTTTCCTGGCAAAATATTTTTTATTCTTTGCCATTGACTCTCTAAAATGTCGTAACAACGTTGCATTATCCTCCTCCTATAGCGTTATAAGTTGCATTTATTATAATGGAAAATGATAGTAAATTTTATATGTCATCACAACCTAATTTTCACCAAAACACCTATTTTTTGCACCAAAGCGTATTCCATCATTCACCCCCCCCCCAAAAAAAAACTTGACATTAGAAAATTATATGCAATAATTAAACTTGCTGCGATATTTATAATTTAAACTTATTTTACAAAGGGTCAATATGAGAAACAACAATAAACTAATAATTATGCTGATATCATCGGCCATCGGCACAATTCTCCTAAGTTCAAGTAACGCAGAAAATTATGAGTATGTTTTTAGCATTATAGATGGACCGAAGCTAATACAACGAGAAAAAGTAAAATTAACCGATGGGTCTACATCGGAAATACCAGAAGGTTTTGATGGAATAATATACTCAGAAAAAACAAAATGGTATGGTCGTAAAAAATATTATGCAATTATACAAATTGATGATAAGAATACAGTAGAATACGAAGTAGTAAAATACAAAGATTGTTATATCATCCTACCCAGTGAATGTCAAGATAAAGACAACTACAAAATAAAATTTGAAACGTTGTTAAGAAAAGCCAAAAGTGAGAAATCATTGAAAGATCTAGCAATTGAAAAATGTAAAGCCAACGAACAAGCCGAAAAAGAAAAAGAAAAAGAAAAAGAAGAAAAAAAAGAGCGCGAAGAACGAGAAAAAAAAGAGCGCGAAGAACGAGAAAAAAAAGGAGCTGCATCAAGCGCCATCATTTCAGCGGGAAACCACTTTTTGACTCCATCAAACTTTTTGGGATATTCTGCGTTGGCACTGCTTCCATGGGCCGCACTGCGCGCGCACAGACAATTAGTAAAGCTAGGTATCTACCAGGGAAGAGCTAAATTAGGAGAAAAAAAATGGGCTTCCAGGTTCAACATCTTTCTAAAACGCATGAAAAAAGATCGCGTTATACAAACATACTTCGCACTGTCTGGACTTTGGGCCACCGGAAAATTCTTGGCATTTCTTTCACCAAGAGCTCAATTCTTAAATAAACCGATGTTTGGGCTACATTCCTTTGGCAAAAAACAGTCTTAATTTTCACCAAAACACCTATTTTTTGCGCCAAAACAAACTCCCGTTTTCATTGTTTTTAAAAACCTGGCATAATGAAAACTCGTCGTAAAAACTGTGAAAAAACATAACGAGGATAAAATTATGAAACTCAACTCAATGAAAAAAATTGCACTTTTACTCGCTCTTTCAGCGCCCATGGCCACTGTGTTTTCAGAAGAAACAGACACTGCTCAGTCAACCGGCTCTGTGTGGAAAACGTGGGCCTTGAGGCTTGCGGCAAAAAGCGCTCTGGGAACAGCTTCGGGGCTTGTGGAAAATAAAAAAGAAAATTGGAACAAAATACTGAAAAAAGAAAAAAATAAACATTGGTTTAGCGGTTTTCGTTGCATAGACATGGCAACGGCCTGCGCACAATTTGGGCTTGATGAGTGGTTTGATCAACTAGAAACCCTTAACATTCTTCCAAAATCCGAAAAATCAGATGAAAAAACTGAGTTCTTTAAAGAATTGGCCGATTCAATGTTGCCTGTAATCATCGCACACATGGTCGTCCATCGCGACAAGATAAATAATTTTGGAGCAGAAAAAGGAACATCTCTGCACTTAATTAAAAAGCTCGTCGTTGGAGTCTTTGCCGCCAAGCTTTTAACAAAAGCCAAAGAGGCATTCGCTAAAGATGGCAGCAAAATGAGGAAATTCTTGGACAAATTAACCATCATCAAGGCCTTGGAACGCATAGCTCCTGTAATCGATAAGACGCCAGGTAAAGCATTGAATTTCGGCGGATTCTTCGGCAAAGAAATGGGCAAAATGATTGCCGGAGGCACATTCACACTGGCTGGCGGAGAATCTAAGAACTGGTTCAGTGAAAAGAAACACCGAAAAGTCTTTGCCCAGAAAATGATCGGACTGACACTGTCTCCGTTCTGCAAGTCGCTTAACGATGGAGTCGAAAAACTTCTGACTGTTAAGAAAAACTAAAGAACGGTTTCTAACATATAGCTACCCAAATTTGGTTTTTCATAACTTTTTTCTCTAATGTCATCCCAGACTCGATCTGGGATCTAAACCGCTAAATCCAAAATATTTTGTGATGCGAGGTACTTTAATAAGATGTTTTGAGCTCAAACTTAAATAATCAAATCCCATTAACCAAAGCATGTTTTGGTAGAAAAAAGGACTAGATCCCAGATCGAGTCTGGGATGACAGATTTGTTTTAAAAACAACGATAACAGGATATAACAAAAATTAGCCTTACATAAAAGCCACGAGGCGCGCCCTTTTCTTTAATCTCTTGACCAAAGCAGAAGTACAAGCCACTCTCTAATCCATGCCATGATCTACAAAGAATCTCTAGGAGAAGGGAATGTGGAGTTTAACTTTTGTAATCCCCCTAATCTTTTTTTCCGGTACATGTATTTCATCAGACCGTGACACTCAACAGACGCCAACCGCACATGTCTACATCTCCCCACATTTTGAGTATTTCACCAAACCAGAAAAAATCACTGTTCCAGATTTCAGAAGAAGTAACGAAATCATTTTGGAAGACAAACCCGGCCTTTATGATGGCGAAAAGACGGATGAATGGATACTTGTTACAGATCGATCATTCAAAAGATTTATTGTGAAAAATTCTGATGAAGGCGAGCTCGCAGTTGTCAAAGAGTACGGAAGACTCATGTTTTTGGGAGACCGAAAAAACCACGCAAAAGCGCTTTCTGGCCTTGATCCCAATGATGTTGTTAAACAAGTTAAAGAGGCATCGCCACCAACACCAAAACCAAAAATCCCCCCAAGACCACCACAAAAATTGATAGAAGAAACGATGTCCAAGTTGAAAACTGAACAAAAAAACAAAAAAAACGAAGAGGAATCAGAAACAAAAAATGACGAAGATTATAAAAGTAACGATGAGCCTTTGTCGGCCGATGAAGATATACATGAAGAGTCCAACTGCTGTAAAACAATGCCTTTATGGAAACACATCCTAAAAACCCCAGCCGGCTGGCTTATAACGGGAGGGCTTTCCGTGGCAGTAATCTCTATAATCATTAACATCGTTAAGTCAAAAAAGAAGGTGTGTAGACGTGGGATGTCGCGAAAACAACGTCTTTTGAAATCTTCTCTTCGCAAAGCTAAGCCATACATTATTGCGGGGCTATCAATGGCCGGAATCGGCATTTCCGCTACCGCTTATTATTATCTTTCTTCCTCCACAGAATGTCGGAAGATACCAGAAACTGCCTGAGTTTTTTAACGCCATCTTTACTTTTTGCGTGCGAGAAAATAGAGGGTGAATATTTATAGCAATAACCTTCCAGATCCGCCAATTCATCCTTTGAAAGTTTGTCTATTTTATTGAAAACGTGGACAATGGGTTTTTCTATGCCAAGCTCTTCAAGAGTATCTTGAACAACCTCAATCTGGTCTTCCCACGCAGCATTGCTTATATCGACTACATGAAGCAAAATATGTGCGTATTTAAGCTCGTCCAACGTGGCTCTGAACGCCTCTATCAGATGATGTGGGATCTGACTGATAAAGCCCACAGTGTCTGAGATTAAAACTTTTTTATCTTTGTTCAAAAAAAGCTCACGAGTTGTTGTGTCCAAAGTTGCAAAAAGCTTGTCCTCCACCAAAACCTCGCTTTTGGTGAGCAAATTCAAAAGACTCGATTTTCCAGCATTCGTGTATCCAACAAGACACACAAGCGGAATTCCGCTTTCTAAACGGCGCTTGCGCTGCACATCTCTGGATTTTTTGAGATCTTTTAACCTTTTTTGCGCCTGTTCTACTAAGCGCTGAAAATATCTAACGTCATACTCTTTCTTGCTCTCTCCAGGCCCCCTGGCACCAATCCTTCCCTCCTGCTGCGACAATTCTCGACCAATTCCAGCCATCCTGGTTTTGAGCGTTGCAATTTCGGCCATTTCAACCTGGATTTTGCCCTCTGCAGTAACGGCTGCTTTTCTGAAAATCTCCAAAATCAAGGCGCCTCGGTCCATCACCCTACAACCAAGCACATCTTCTAAATTGCGCTGCTGCAGGGGTGTGATCATAACAGAGCACACAATTCTTTCAAAATTTTTATCCTGACAAAAATCCAAAAGTTCTTTCAGTTTGCCCTTGGTCAAAAAATGAGTTCGATCAACGTTGCGCAGTTTTATAAAGAAACTGTCCGAACCCCCCATTCCAGCAGTCCAAACAAGACTTTCGAACTCATCAAAATAATCATCTATGTGCCAAGAAGTTTTGTGAGGCAAAAAAATTCCCAAAACGAGCGTTTTCGGCTGCTCTTCGGCTGTAACAAACATTTTTTTATTATGTCCCATTAATCATCCTTGAATTACTGCTCTAGAAAGTACCTGAGGTTAACATCTACAAGAGTATCAGAAGTATTTAAATAATGAACAAAATCAAAAGCAATATGTGATCGTTTTACGCAATGTAGAGCAATAAAAACCATTTTATGTTATAAAATTTTCTAATCCTTTCATTATCACAACACGCAAAAGCGAAGGACAGAACATGAAGACAATGAGAGTAGCTCTGAACGGATTTGGAAGAATTGGACGCACTTTTCTGCGTACCCTGTTTCAAGACAAAGAAGCTTTAGAAAAAATCGAAGTTCCGGTAATCAATATGGGCCCAGCCCCAATTGAAGGTGCCTGGAGACTTTTTCAATATGATTCTGTCATGGGTAAATTCCCCGGAAAAGTTGAGCAAGACGGAAAAGCTTTGTACATCAACGACCGCATGATAATCCTCACGCAAAAAATGGATGCTGCCAACCTCCCCTGGTACAACTACGGAATCACTTGGGTTGTGGATGCAACAGGAAAATACACAAAAAAGGCGGATGCAGAACAACATCTTGATGCTGGCGCACTGCGTGTTTTAATCACAGCACCCTCTGACAACTGCGACATTACGATCATCCCCGGCGTTAACGGTGAAAAATATGACCGAGATAAACATTTCATAGTGTCCTTGGGAAGTTGCACCACAAACTGCTTTGCCCCGATCATGAAAATTGTTGCCGAAAACCTAGAATTTAAATACGGGCAGATGACAACTGTTCATGCATACACAAACGATCAGGCTCTTCTGGACGGCTCACACCACTCTGATCCGCGCCGTGGAAGAGCCGCTGCAGTCAATATAATTCCAACTTCGACAGGAACCGCAAAGGTAATTGGTCAAATATTTCCAGATTTAAAACTTAACATCTCATGTAGAGCCATACGCGTTCCAGTTCCAAAAGTTTCTTTGGTAGATTTTTCATTCGTCACAGAAAAAAAATATACGCCAATCGACATAAATAATCTTTTCAAACGAGTGTCTCAAGGAAAATTTAGTGAAATCATTGGATATTCCGACATTCCGCTTGTATCTTCAGACTTTTCTATGAGGCCAGAGTCAACAATTGTCGATGGAACATTGACACAGACCGCCCAAAATATGGCTAAAATAATAGCCTGGTATGACAATGAATATGGTTATTGCATGAGATTGAAAGAATTCTTGCTTCACAGGGGGCTTCATATCAACTAGACTTACATAAGCGGATAAGAATAAGCATTATGGTGGGCCCATAGCTCAGCGGTAGAGCAGTCGGCTCATAACCGAGAGGTCCCAGGTTCGAATCCTGGTGGGCCCACCAAAAAATCAAAAGGGGCTCCGGATGGCTACAAACGTTCTAGCAAAACAACTACGCGCCCTAGTGGAGATCGACAAAGAGAAGAGAGAGCAAGAATCGAAAATCGTCAAGATGAAGGTCCTGATCCAGGACAAAAAAAGCGAAATGACAGATGTCGCATCGAGAATTTCGGAGGCAAAAGAGCGGCAAATGGCCGCGAAAAAGGCTGTTGACAAGCTTGAGCTAGAAGCAAATGTTCTGAGAGAAGAAGCTAAAGATAAAAGAGAAAAGCTCAGAACAGCTACCAAAGGCAGCATCTGCGACCACCTTCAGCATGAACTTCAAGAAATTGAGGCTAAAGAAACAGAGCTGGAAGGCAGCCTGGTGCGAGCGTGGAAAGAACTCGAAACGGCACAGCATGAGGCAAAAACCAGAAGGAAAGAAAGCGGAGACATTAAATCAACATACGAAACCGAAATTTCTGAGCTGGAAAACAATTTAGCTGAACTCGAAGGTGAATTGGAAAAAATTATAGGAAAAAGAAACATAGCTACAGATAACTTGGACGAGGAATGGAAAAAGCGTTATGAAACAATGATAAGAACAGTTCCAGATCCCATTGTCCCAACTGTCAACGGACTTTGCGGATCATGTTTTTATCACATAATCCCCCGCGATGCATCAAGGCTTCGCAAAGGCGAAATTTTGACATGCCGCAGCTGTTACAGACTTTTATATCAAGTAAAAGAAGAAAAACCAGAAGAGGCAAAACCAACGTCTGAGGCCGATTAAAAATCGCCCGAAGAGGCAAAATAACAGGTAAGTTAATCATGGCAAAATATATTCTTTTTGTTGATGGAGCCTCCAGAGGAAATCCTGGAAAGGCTGGGGTTGGAGTTCATCTGAAGATGAATAATACCACCGTCTTGAAAGAAGGATTTTCCTTGGGGAAAGCAACTAACAACACCGCAGAATATGTAGCGCTTGCCCTGGGTCTTTTTTTGGCCGAAAATTATTCAAAATCTAGCGGCGAAGAGTTGGAAAGTATGCACGTATTTTCCGACTCTCAGCTTTTGGTACGCCAGATGCAAAGCCGATACGCTGTTAAAGCTCCACATATTAAAAAACTTAAAAATCTCTGTGAAGAACTTATCATGGATAGAAAATGCAGCTTTGAGCACATCAGGCGCGAAAAAAACACTATTGCTGACCAGCTCGCAAACATCGGGATCGACAAAAATTATCCGGTTCCAGAAGATTTTGCAAAATTAATGGTCAGAAACAATGTTCAAATGGACTAGCCTTTTATTTATTACAAAAAAACTCATATTCTGCATTGCATCTTTGTTTACGGCATTATTCTCACCTCAAAAAGCACGAGCAAGGCACTTTCAGGAAAATACCTGGTACATACGCGTTCTTCTCCATGAAGGCAGCAAAGAAAAAATTGGTTCATTTGAACTAGAAAGCCCTCGCGGATTTTACATTTCAACGCACGCTACTGGTACAAACAAAAAACCGATAAAGGCCAAAAGATTAACGGTTAGAGCAACGCGCAAAAGTATTGAGCTTAAAACAGAAAAAACGCCGTACAAAAGCGTAAACAGTACGGCTGTACTTCTGGCTCCCGCAAATGGAAAGATCTCTGCAAACGGCAAAGATTATTCAGGCATCCTAGCCTTTCACATCTCAAAATCTGGCAAATTTCAGATGATCAACTGGGTTGATTTAGAGGAATATATTTACTCAGTTCTTCTCTCAGAAGTTTATCAATCATGGCCCGTTGAAATGCACAAAGTCCAGGCGATAGCATCACGAACCTACGCTGCGCGATGCATGCGCGAAGCTCGAAAAGCTGGAAAAGAGTTTGATATAAAAAACAACAATTTTCATCAGGTTTACAGGGGCACACACAAATATTCCCATCTGCGCAAAGCGATAGATCAGACAAAAGGAATGGTTTTGTCCTACAACGGTCAGCTTGCACTAACAATGTTTGATGCCTGCTGTGGAGGGTGTATCCCTGCAAAAATGCGCTGTTTTAATTTTAAAAAAACTCCATATCTCTCGCGAAGTTACGCGTGTAAATATTGCAAAAATTACTCTCTCTATCGTTGGAAAGAGGAATTTAATTTTGACACTCTTGCAAATGCGCTCAGAAAGCATCCGAAAACCAAAAAAAACGCAAATTCTGCGGGAAGATTAAAAAACATAAAGACAAGAGAAGTTGATGGTGCCGGCGTCGCGCACAAAGTGGAACTTGTAGGTAGAAAAAAAACTGTCACCTTAAACGGTGCAGACTTTTTTGAAGTTGTACGACACAAGGCCAAAAGCCGTTCCTTTGACATCTCCAAAAAAAATTGGACAATTATTCTATCTGGCCGCGGTTTTGGCCACCTTACAGGGCTTTGCCAACGTGGCGCAAGAGAACTTGTAAAACGCAACTGGAAAGCACCTAAAATTCTAACTTTTTATTATCCAGGAACGGTTTTAACGAAACTTAAAGTGATTTAATTTTACTTAAGTCCGGCTACAGGATGCCCACAGATAGGACACGGAACATTTTCATCCTTTACCCCCCCTTCATATATTCTAACAGTACACTCATCACAAACCCAACCCCTACAAGGTTTCCCGTTTACTCCATCACAAAACTGCTGAACAACTATACAATCCTGGGGCTTCGCCATACACACAACACATGTATGTCCATCATCTGCCTCCTCAGCGGAAATTTCTTGCCACTTCCCTTTTTTCTCTACTTTCGGTCTCAAGGATTTAACGGACACAACCAATTTTTGAAACTCAAGCACTTGTCTTTCCAAAAATTTAATCTTATTCTGTGCGTTCGCGGCGTTCTCGTCCAAAAGAACAAAATCTCTTACATGTGGATACAAAGCATCAACGATTTTTCCATTTATCAATTGCTGTATTCCTGAATAATCTTTGCCGGCTATCTCTTCCGAAATCCATTGTGGATAATCGCAACATTGAAATTCTTTAAAATAAAGTGCATGAATATGATCTACAGGGTATCCACCTAGTCCGACTATATTTAAGTAAGATAAGCACTCTTCCAAAAAAGAAACCGTTTTCAAAGTTTCTGTTATCGCAAGCTGGTCCACTGGCCTATACCCCCCACCGACAACAACATTAGCACCACTTCTCAAAGATCCAAGATACTGTTGCATGTTAGTCATAATATTTAAACGTATATCTCTATCTATTGATTCTCTAATTTCTTTAGACTTTTCTCTCAACCATCTTAGCCGTTCTTCCATATGTTTTGTCTGGTCCTCATGAGATTCGACACCCGAACCACATAATCGTACTGGAAAGTCTTCAAACTGATCGGCAATATCTTTCTCTAAAGCTTCACACTTACCTAGCAACTCGTCTAACTTCTTACGCTCTCTTTCTTCCTCGACCTCTACCTTCTTCTTTTGCAGCCATTTTAGATGTTCCTTTAAGCGCCGGACTTGCTCCGCACAGTCCTCTTCAGTAGAATCATCCGTTAGAACATCTCCATGTACAAGGCCAATCTCTTTTTCTAAATTTCTACAATCTTTAACCAACTTATCCAAATTTTTCTTGTCACTAGCCCATCTGTTTCTCATTGTTGTAAATTCATTAGACAAGTAAACCGCCCCAAAAACTGCAGAGAAAAAGGCGCTCAAACGAACACCCCAGGCCAATACCCTTCCAAACTGACTAATCTTAACTTTTCTGGAAACACTTTCCTCACCCTCTTTTCCAGGAAACTGTCGTAGCTTCTTGTTTCCTGTTAAAAGAAAAATACAATATTCTTTTAAGCTTAAACCGCCATGTGTACGGGAGTTTGCAGATGCATATCCACCAATAAAAAAAGCCACACTCGTAATTACACAATAGCGCGAAAACTCTCCAGATCTTTTTGAGAACTCCTCAATCCTATTTCTAAAAAAGTCACTCGCACCAACAAAATACGGAAATAAAAGGAGAACAAAAGATAATAAAATTTTTTTGCTAAAAAATAACTTCAAAACAATACTCCATTACCAAAAACAACATATAAAAATATATCAAAAAAAGTAGAATTTGCAAATCATTGCACAAAAACGATTAAATTTGACAAAAAGACACTTGCATGTAAAATAAATATACAAGTGTCCCCTTATTCACCAAAATTGATTTTTTATAGTGAAAATTATGAAACAAAAAAAAATTATAGCCCTCATTATCTTCAATTTAACAAGCTCAATTGCGCTAAAATCCCCCTTGTACAGCATTAATACTAGCCATACGAATTTGTCATCTGAACACGCAAAATTAAGAGCGCAAATCAAAAAATCAATCAAAAGAGCCATTATCAAAGAAAATATTAACGCTAAAGAACTTCTACTGGAGCAATACAAACAATTTTTGAAAAAAAACGGATTTGAAGACAAATTAATCTACGAACTTTCAAAGTCCTTACTTAAAGAGGCTGAAGACGCCGTTTTTAACCAAAAATTTCTAAACTATGTGCTGATAGCCGCAGCTGGAACGGCGATTCTTGCGACAACCTGGTATTTAAAAACGAATACACCTCCCCCAAGACGAGATAAATCTCTTCTGGCCAAACCTCAGGAAAAGCACGTAGCTACAAGGCCCCCACTCAAAACCCAGCATAGGCAAGCACCTTCTAAAAAGGTACAAAGTCCTGACGACCATTCCAAACAAATGAAAGCTCGAAAACCCTCTGGTCTAGCACAGAAAGCATGGCCACAGATGATTGCGACATACTCACTAGGGCGACACGTGATAAAAGTTGTGCAAGGCTGCATTACAAGGGCATTTCATGAGGAAGATGGCAGTGGAGGACCACAAAAAGGAGATTTTTTTGTGAATGCCGCAAACAATTCACTTGCAGATGGCTCGGCAGTTTGTGGCGCCATTTTCGATGCCGCCGGAAATAGAACAATGCAACAAGCATGTGATGAAGCTCGCCCAGATAAGATCATGGGACTACAAGAAGCCTCACATAGTTCACATAGAGGCATTAGATGCAAAACAGGTGACGCTGTGTTAGCTGGAAAAATTGAAGATGGACGCGTAATTCATGGAGTCGCACCAAACAAATGGTGGTGGCAAAAAAATTTGAAAATGGCTGTAGAAAAACTAAAAAGCACCGTTTCAAAAACCTTAGATATCGCAAAAAGTAAAGCTTCAGAGGTAGAATCAACAACAATTCGCGTAGCAGTGCCTGCAATTTCTACGGGAATTTTTACACCAAGCACCCTCCATGGCAAAAACGGTGACGCTGCTAAAGCTGAGGTTGTCAGTATAATTACCAAAGAAATTAAGAGCTGGTTTGCAAAGCAACAAACATTTCCAAAACCTATGGAGTTGCGATTTGTTGGTTTCGACGCCAAAGCCTCCAAATGGTGGACAGATGCCCTTGATGCATGGACTGGAGAACCGAAAAGCCAGCTCCATCGTATTAAACAGCAAGTATCCCGATAGCCAAAAACTCCGACACTCGTCAAAAATATGTTTAACCGTTAAGATATCGCCAAAGGCAAGTCATTAAAAAGAAAATTTATAGAAAGGAGATAAAGATGCCTTCTTACCAAGGGCATTTGATAGGTGGAATTGCCACATTTTCGGCTTTGGCGGCAATTCCATACACCGCGAATCTCATAGGACAACAAAGCACAATAACTTCGATAGGAACGCTTCTAGCCTGTCTTTTGGGCGCCCTTTTCCCAGATATCGACACACAAAGCAAGGGTAGGAAACTATTTTACTACGCTTTGGGATGTGTTGCGGCAATAACATTTGCCAGAAGGCTGTTTGGTCTCACACTATTTTTCATATTTCTGGGGGTGGTGCCAATCTTCATACGCCACAGAGGCATAACTCATAATCCGCTTTTCGTCATCGGTATACCATTTATCGCAGCTAAAATAGTTACACCTGTGCTCCCGTGCATGGCGGCATTGCAAATGCATTATTACCTATTTTTCGTTGCAGGAGCACTTTCTCACATAATTTTGGACTTTATGCCATACAAATTTTTGGGTGTTCGAGTTAAACCAAAGCAGAAACGCTGGACAAAGAAAAAAGTTTTTCGGCAGCGCCGGTTGTAACTTTTTCAACTTCATCCACACCAATGCCCCGGACAGACGCAATTTTTTCCGCCACAAGAGGAATGTATTCAGGGAAATTTTTCTTTCCCCTATGCTTCTGGGGCGGCAAAAACGGAGTATCAGTTTCCAATAAAATCCACTCAAGCGGAACATTTTGTACAACGTTTCTTAGCTCATCATTTTTCGGATACGTGACCGGGCCACCAAATCCAAGATACAACCCCCAATCAACCGCAATTTTAGCCGTATCCAAATCTTGTGAAAAACAGTGCAAAACACCCTTCAACTCGCCCTTATATATTTCTAGAACCTTCAAAGCCTCTTGTACCGAGTCTCTTATGTGCACAGAAACCGGCAAATTTAGCTCTATGGCCAATTCTGCATGCGCTTTGAATGCATCTACCTGCCTTTGCTTAAAAAACGGCTTGTGGTAGAAATCCAGTCCAGTTTCACCTATGGCAACTATTTTTCGATTATCTCCACAAGCAATTGAAGTTATTTTTTTGAAATCATCTTGCCAATCATCCCTACAATCGCATGGATGGATGCCCACGCCAGCAAAAATTCCTTTAAATTTCCGGGCCAACAAAACCGATTTTTGGCTTGTTTTAAAATCAACTCCAAAATTTACAAATTTTTCGGTTCTAACAACTCGAGCTCTTTCAAGAACTTTTTGAATAGTTTCGAAATCTTTGTCATCATCCATCAAAAAATCGAGGTGGCAATGCGTATCGACAAACATTTTGTTATTTCTCCCAAAATTTTTCTCAAAAAAATTTATACAACAAAAATCTACTATAAAATCGCAACTTCTCACACATTTAAAATGCTTCATCACTCTTCGCAAATCTGAACGACAATACCTCTAACACATCAAAAAGCCAAATTTCAGACAAAAACCAGCCATAAATTCTCTAACAGAAAATATAAACTTACAGAGCACACTCCTTTAAAAACGTCTGGCAGATGCTTCTCACACAAACTCGTATTTTTTCAAAAACGCCAAAAACACCCCAAAAAGCCACTTTTACCCCTTGACAAAAACCACCTTCTCTCTACAATCCGTTTTCGTGTAGTTGTTTGATTGGGTGCTTTCCTAAAAGTTTGGAGGAACGCAATGAATAAGAGTGAACTTATAGAAGCTATCAGCGAAGAGACAACCTTTAGTAAAAAGGACGTCACTCGCGTATTAACCTCTCTCACACGCATCGTTGAGAGAACACTGAAAAAAGGTGACAAAGTCTCTATGACCGGCTTTGGCACATACTGGATCTCAAGAAGGCCAGCCCGTGTTGGCATCAATCCTGCGACTAAAGAGCGCATCCGCCTTCCAGCCGTCAGCGTTCCAAGATTTAAACCAGGAAAACATCTGAGAGAGCAGGTCAAATCGGTTCAACCATAAAGTATTCTGACCACACAAAAACCTAGGGCGCTTGGAAATTTCTGGGCGCCTTGATTCTTTTTGGACACAAAGAGAATCATTTCTTCCTGGATTTTTACCCCCCGCTCATCCCAAATCAGATATAATTTGCAAAATTCTATATTTACTATAAACTTATCTATAATACTTTGAACGTTTCAAAGAACAGGGCACAGTAGCCCATATGTGTAAAACACCTAAAAATTAGGAGTATTCATGAAGAAATTGTTTTTGTTGTTGTTAGCTTTTGCGTTTGCTGGAGCAGGCTTGAAGGCTGCTGATAGAATATTTGCAAAACCAGATTTTTCCTCGGACAATTTTAAAAAATTTATTGGAATAGATGGTGGTTCTAAGTTTAAAAAAACTGCTTTGGCCAACATTCCAGCCATCATCACACTTTCCGGTCTAAGCTTGATGGGTCTTGCAAAACTCGCAAAAAAATGTCCAAAAATTGCCAGTTTTATCAACTTCTTTGGTCATTACATCACGTACACAGGCATGACAGCCCTTCTTGTAAAAGGTGCAGTTGATTTTAAAGTTTTAAATGTTGAAGCAATTGCCAAGAAGATATTTGGAAATAAGACTGTAAAGAAACAGATATCAGCAGCAGCAGCAGCAGCAGCAGCAGCAGCATTACGTGTATAAAAAGACAAATAAGTTTGACAAATCTCAGGCCTGTGTAAAGCACGTTTTTACACAGGCCTGAAACAAAAATGGAGAAAGAAAATTGAATAAAAAGTTTCTGATATTTTCAACACTACTTTTTCTTTTCACACTTCAGATCAAATCAACTCCCGGTAGCGAAGATTGTGTAGAAGGTATTTTTGGCGGTCATGGCGCAAAAGTATACTCTTTGGCCGTCATTCTTGGCACAGCTCCATTTTTCGTGGAAAAGTTTATGGAAATCAAAAACAAAAAATTGCTCAAGGCCTTTAAAATTGCTGGCAGCACACTTGCAGTAACAGGATCAGTCGGTCTTTTGGCAATGTTTTTGGGAAGAAAACTTCAGAAAATTTCAAGCACTTCAAACTTCATCACACCTACTTCACAATAAAATCACTTCTATAAAACCCATCAAATTCATAAAAAACACCATTTTTAGCCACACTTCTCGTCCGCTTTTGACGACTTTCAAATAATATCCGAAACTGTTTATGTAGTAATTTTAAAGTAAATTAGCCCTGAAGAAAGGTGTTTTTTGAAAAAAATAGCTTTACTCTCAACAATCATATTTTCAATTGCGGCAATTATTGTCGTTTTTCTGCCAAAAACATCGTCAAACATTCCATTTTTCGGTAAAAAAGAGCACAAAAATTTGTCGATTATTCTTGTACATGGAACATTTTCAAAAAATGAGCCGTGGTTCAAGCCTAGTGGTGAATTCCATAAACAATTAAAAAAATCTTTTGAGAAAATCAAAACAAGCATCATTCCATTCGCCTGGAGCGGAGAATTAACCTGTTACGCGCGCCTGGAAGGAGCATTCAATCTTGCATTAAAAATATTGGAAATTTCTAAAAAAAGCAGAATTATCACCATCGGCCACAGTCATGGCGCAAACGTTATAAACTTTGCAAGCACTTTGATCGACCTTGCAAAAAACGACAAAAAACAAGAATTAAGTGAGCGATTGGACGAAATAGTCAACAAGTTGAGGCACCTTGCTTTTGACGAACACATGACTGGAGTTGGTGTTCTTTCCGCCGCCCACGCAAACACTCAATCTAAAGACGAAATGGCAAAAACACTGCGTAGCGGGCAAAACATCGCTAGAAAGGCCCAAGCCGTGCTAAACATGCTCAAAATCAAACAGTTAGACAACTCCATAAAAAGCTTTTGTGGATCATTGGAAAAATTTGCTGGACTTCTAGAAATGTGCGGTTCCGAAGAGGAAGATCCAACTTACAGAGATGGTGAAGGCTTGAAAAATTTGTTATCAAACTACGTTCAAAAAATAAGGGAAATAATCAAAACAACTCCAGAAGTAAATCTTGAACAGCCAATTATTGAATCTAGTTACCTAATGGCCTGCCCGGTAGATGAAATTGCCTATTGCCCTTCAAAACGCGTTATTAAGCACACATACAGCTTGTATTCACACGGAGACATGGTTCAAAGGCTTATGGGAGCATACAAAAGACAGTTCCCGCAAACACTAGCTCACGTAACAAACGTGGCAGTATACGTAAGGCAACACCCCAAAGAAGATCAAATTGAACATCTTGGCCACGGCGACTTTAAAAAACCTTTTATCGGAAAATGGATTACCAAATCAACTCAAAAACTCGCACAACTATCTGAAAGCAAAGATTTGAACATGGAATTTTATAAAAACTTTCAAGAACCACAAGCCATATCGGACGAACAAATTTTCAAGCAATACAAGCCAAAACGAACCCTTGTGGCTTTGGCTAAAAACAGCGAAAACCCCACATCAGACAAATTCGAAAATAGAACTCCAAAGAGCGTTTTAGAGTGGCTTAAAAAGCTCGTCTAAAAGTCCGTTGACGATTCTATAAGAATCTTGCTCACCAAAAGCTTTTGCAAGCTCTACAGCCTCGTTAATAACCACAGAAGGCGCCGTCTCCGTATTCAAACGCTCCCACAAAGCCATCCTTAAAATCAACCGAACGCTGCAGCTTAATCTGTCGATGTTCCAATGCTCCAATTTTGGGGCAATAAGCTTGTCCAGTTCATCTCGCTTTTCTATAGCTCCGCGAGCCAAAATAACACAAAAATCGTCATCTTTAACTTGCAAATCAAACCCGAAACGGTAATTTTCCACAATCTCTTCGAGTTCAACTTCATAGCCAAAAGCGTGCATTGCGTAGGCAAAATGAAAAGCCAACGAGCGATGTGCCCTCTGAGAATCCGGACTAATCGGCTCATCCCAGTTAACTATTGGATCTTCAACAATCTCTTCGTACTGAAGCTCAGCTACGACATTTTCTTTACTATTTTCGTTATCGTTCTTCATTCCAAACACCGAAATCCACTAATTTCAAACTACGCACGTTCAATGTACGAATTATCCCGAGTATCAACCTTAACTTTGTCACCTTCATTTATGAAAAGTGGCACCTGAACAACCAAACCAGTTTCCAGTGTGGCAGGCTTAGATCCACCCTGCGCGGTGTCACCTTTAACACCAGGAACCGTGTCGGTAACATCAAGTACCATGAAAAGTGGTGGCTCAACCGCAATCGGCTTGCCTTCAAACAATAGAAGCTCGTAAATCTCACCCTCTTTTATGTAGTTCATCGTCTTGCCAAGCTGACTTTTAGAAAAAGCCTCTTGCTCAAAAGTTTCTTGATCCATGAAGTGATACAAATCATCAGCATACAAAAATTGCATATTGTGCGATGTCAAATCTGGCGCAGGAAGCTTTTCTCCGGAACGAAATGTAACTTCTTGAACGGCTCCGTCCTGCAGATTCCTTAGTTTTGTTCTTATGTAAGCACCACCTTTGCCGGGTTTTACTGAGGTAAACTCAATCACAACCCATGGAGCTCCCTTGTATAAAATTTTTGTAGATCCACGCTTAAAATCTGAAGTCGATATCACTCGCAACACTCCTGAAAACAAAAAACGCCTAAACAACACACTTTTTAAAGATAAACCAATTAAACCAAAATGGCAATTTTCATTTATTCATCTATAAATTTTCCTTGCCTTTTTCCCAAGCGCAGGAAAAAGAGCCTTCTGCAAAAATGTCTTCAACTTTCTTTCTAACAGATCTTAATTTATCTGAAATTTCTTTTTTGCACCTGCCAACCGCAATCATCACTGGAATGTCAAAATATTCTGGAACTTCCAACTTTTGCCTTGTGCTACTTCTATCAAATCCACCTATCGTACAGGTTGCAAGCCCAAATTCTGAAGCCTGAAGAGCCAAATTCTGGCAAGCTGCACCGCAGTCAAACCAATGGTGCGTGGCTTCTCTGTATTTGTGATCAAGATATTTTTTGGCAAGAACAACCATCAAAACCGAGGCCCTTTCTGCCCACTTTCTGTTGCCCTCCTCCAAAAAATTTAAGAAATCTTTCCAATTTTCCGTACCAGGTAGCGCATATAAAACTCGCCAAGGTTGGTCATTGTAGGAAGATGGAGCCCATCTAAATGCCTCAAAAATGGTTTGTAGCTCATCCTGTGTTATCCTTTCTCCAGACATCAACCTCACTGATCGACGTTTCAAAAAAATATCTCCTGCAGCAAACTCTTTTGTCATAAATTCCTTTCAATCTTTAACCGGAAACTTTTTACACAAATCCAAAACCTCGCCTCTCATTTTAACCAAAAACTGAGCATTTTTTCTCTGAGCTATGGATTTGCAAACCATTTCGGCCACAATTTTTGACTCTGAAATTCCAAAACCTCGCGTCGTTATTGCTGGTGTACCAATTCTGATACCACTTGGTGCAAGTGGTTTTGATGTATCAAATGGAATCATATTTCTGTTTAAGGTTATTCCTATCCCCTCTAGTAAAACTTCCACAGATTTACCGTCCAAATCTGGATATTTACTTTTGATATCGACCAAAAAAAGGTGATTATCTGTTCCATTTGAGACAATTCTGTAGCCATTTTCCTTAAAAACTGAAGCCATAGCAGCCGCATTCTCCACAACACTTTTTTGGTAATCAGAAAAACTTGGATCTAAAGTTTCCTCAAAAGCAACTGCCCTTGCCGCAATCAAATGAACTAAAGGACCACCCTGAATCCCGGGCATAACAGCTTTGTCTATGGCGGCAGAATGCTCTTCTTTGCACAAAATCATACCGCCCCTTGGACCACGCAAAGTTTTGTGCGTTGTGCTTGTCACAAAATCTGCATGCGGCACAGGACTGGGATGCACGCCCACGGCGACAAGACCAGCTATATGAGCCATGTCTGCCATGTGTAAAACTCCATACTTTTTTGTAAGTTTTCCTAGGCGCTCGAAATCTATCTTTCTTGGATACGCAGATGCACCAGACACCAAAAGCTTTGGTTTGTGTTTTTTTATCATCACCTCAACTTGGTCATAATCCAGTCTCTCTGTCTTTGGATCCACGCCGTAGGAAACAAAATTGAAAAATTTTCCGGAAATATTCAGCCTAAAACCGTGTGTCAAATGCCCTCCGCAGTCAAGCGACATCCCCAAAACCGTGTCTCCAGGCTCCAAACAACTCATGTAAACCGCTAAATTTGCATTTGAACCCGAATGAGGCTGAACATTTGCATGCCCGGCCCCAAATATTTCTTTTGCCAACTCAACCGCATATTTTTCTACCTCGTCAACATGGATGCACCCAGCATAATATCGCCTCCCCGGATAACCCTCTGCATATTTATCTGTAAAAACAGACGCTGCGGCACTCCGAACATTTTTACTGGAATAATTCTCCGAAGCTATCAAATTAATTGTTCCACTTTGCCTCTCACTCTCGGCTTGTATAATTTTAAAAACTTTGTTATTCATACTCGGGTCGCCTGATAAAAATGAATACAAACTGGCATTCGAATTAGTTACATGGATGATAACAACACATACAAAAATGCAAAGTGCAGTATAATTAGGCTAAAAACTCATTTGACGATTTTCCTAATGTGTGGTTTAAATAGAAAAACTGTGTTGAGTTTAATTGAAAAAATAGCCCGCGGCTATGAAATGCATAACGTTAGGGGGGTGAACAGTAAAAAATAATTTTTTTGAATTAGTTGTAAATGACTGAAACTCAAAAACTTAAATATTGGAGACAATAAAATGAACAAAAACATACTGAAAAAACTAGCCTTGGTAACTTTGTTGGCAGCATTTTCAAACAATGCGTTTTGTGGCAGCATTAAAGATATTCTGGCCTCAACCTGGAATGGCACAAAAACGGCCAATAAACACATTACGTCTGGAAAAGGCGCTGCAATTTTTGGCCCAGTGGCACTTGTAGTTCTTTTGGCTGACGCTGCAATCCAATACAAACAAATAGAAGACGAAGAAATGACTTTTGGTCAGTTCCTCAAAGAATACGCGAAAGACATGATGTTCATGAAATCTCGTGAAGGCAAATTAAATAAGCTTTCAAAGGGTGTGACAAGACTTGCTGTTCTTGCAGGACTGTACTCAGTAATTGGCTGGCCTATAAATAAATGTCTACTAAACAATTAAAATTAGATACAAATGGGCGCCTGAACTTTTTCAGGCGCTCTGAATTAAATTTTCGTAAATTTCTTCTAACATTTTAACCTGTTTTTCCAAACCAAACTTTCCGCAGCAAAAAATTTTAGCCTCAAGTCCCATTTTTAATCTCAAACGCTCTGACATACATATTTTTGCTAACTTTTCTACCCAAGACTCAATATCGTCCGGAGTAACCAAAAATCCTGTTTTACCATCAATTACAAGCTCGTCTAACGGAGGCAAGTTGGACGCAACCACTGGAACCCCCATACATCCTGCCTCTATCACAGGGCGCGCAAAGTGTCCAACTGTAGCAGGAAAAACAAGGCATGTACTTTGGGACATCTCTTCTGGAACATTTTTAATTGGACCCAAAAATTCGACTGATTTTTTAACTGGCAACACAAGTTTTTCTAACGTTTCCTTAAATTTCTCCGACGGAGAGCTTAAAAAAAAGTTACATTTTTCTTCAACTCCCCAATACCCCGCAACCTTCAATATTGCTTCTGGAAGCTTTAAAAGGAGTTTTTCGAAAACCCTTAAAATTATATGTGTGCCTTTTTCTTTAGAAAGCCCACCAAGAAAAAGAATTGTCGGCGTTTCCGTTTTTTTACGCATTTTTGAATCAAACTTTTTCAAATCCACTGCGTTGTACAAAACCTTTGTTTTAGAAAGGTCTTTCCAGGGAAGTGCATCATTCTTGCAGATGGGTAAAATGATATCAGAATACTTTCCAACTACTTTTTTAACCAACCATCGTCTAAAGCCAAAATACCCTTTAGATAAGGGCTCCCTGACATGCCAAACAACCGGAATTCTCATTTTTTTTGCAACGACTCCCCAAACCAGCAATGTGCTCGTATTTAAATGAATTATGTCTGGCTTCACTTTTTTGATCCAATTTTTCGCATCCCAAAACCAAAGGAAAAATGAATCCCAAAGTGCTCGTAAAATATGGTGAATGTGATACCACCTGTACCACCAGATTTTGGTGTGTGAAAAATCATAGCGTCCGACAGGACCTAAAACTTTCACTCCACGGTCTTTGAAAAGGTCAACTGCATCGGAGTTGTGCAGAAAAAGTACCACTGGATCATATTTTTTTTTATCCAGGCCACAGGCCATCTGAAGCAAGCTTATTGGAGCACCTCCAATACCTTTTCCATGATGAACATAAAGTATTTTTTTACGGCTTTCAGCCATCAGGAAACTCCACACCAAACATATCTGCCCAGGCCTTCAAAACAATCAAAGACCAAACTTTTAAATAGCAACGCGGATTTGCATAAAATTGCTCTATTTCTTCACTTATATTCTCACGCCTTAAGGCCGAAAAGTTAAGTGCTTCAAGGTTTTGTATTTCGCTTTTAAACTCATCTTTAAGCCATAATCCAACAGGCATTTCAAAACCACGCTTTGGAAGGCCTAAAACCTCTCTAGACAAGATGTCCTGCATGGCTTCCACAAATATTTTTTTTGGACTTTGTTTTGGCTGCAATTTAAATTTACCTGGAATTTTGATAACCCTTCGCATAAGCTCCTTGTCCAAAAACGGCACTCTTACCTCCAAAGTATGCGCCATGCTCACAGAATCTGTATCTCTTAAAAGCATAGGCGCCGTATAAAATTCAAACTCAGCCTTGGAAAAACAGTTGAGTTCGTCATCAAAGCTTCCAAAAATTCTTTCAAAGTCACAGTTCTCTTCAAAATCAATTTCTCTGATAGAACGATAGCCAAGATAAATATCCCTAAAACCACCTGAAAATCTTGCAAATGAAGTTCCCAGTCTTTGAAGCAAACTTTTTCCAAGAGGCAACTTTCCTGCGATGCGCAAAAACTTAATCAAAAGTTTGCCATACAATTTTCTTGACCAATTAATCATTCTGGGAAGTTCTCGCATATATCGATAACCAAAAAAAAGCTCATCTGCACCAAGCCCTGAAAGTGCAACTTTAACGTAATCTGATGCAATTTTAGATACAAAAAATGTGTTGAGACCATCGCCGCTTGGTTGATCTATGGCCCGGATAAAATCCTCAAAATTTTTGCGCAAATCTTTTGCCTTCAATCGAACGCTATGATGTTCTGCCCCAACTTTATTTGAGACTATTTTTGCAACTTTAGACTCATCCAAATAACTCCCACACTCATCAAAACCTATGCTGAAGGTGTGAAATTTATCGATATATCTGCTCTTTGCCATTGCACCTGCCAGTGCTGAAGAATCTATTCCACCACTCAAAAAGAGACCAACGGGGACATCTGAACGCAGGTGAACGTCGACTGAATCCAAAAACGTTTCTCTAACACCAAAAACAGACTCTTTGTAATCGAGGTTTTTATCCACAGATATCTCGCTTAAATCGTACCATCTACTTATGGAAACGCCCTGCTCCACAGAAAAAGTTAAAGAATGGCCTGCTGGAAGCGAAAAAACATTTTTAATAATCGTTCTTGGTGGATGAACGCAATAAAAACGTAGGTATTCCTTGAGGGCCTTTTCACAAATCACCTTTTCGACAAGGCCAGATGCCAAAATGGCCTTTATTTCGGAAGAAAAAATCAAATTTTTTGAGTCTATCTCATTCTTCCACCAGTAAAGTGGTTTGATTCCCATATGATCTCTGGCACAGAAAAATTCTCTTTTTTCTGTATCCCACACGGCAAACGCAAACATTCCTCTGAGACGCGTCAAACAATCTTTACCCCACCTCTTGAATGATTCCAAGAGAACACGTGTGTCACCAAATTCACCTTTTAATCCAAATTCTTTTGCAAGCTCGATGTAGTTGTAAATTTCCCCATTAAAAGTGATTAAAAAGCGACCATCGCTGCTCTCCATAGGCTGTGATGCATCCTGTGATAAATCTATTATCGAAAGTCGCCTATGTCCTAAAAAGCAACCTCCAGAATTATCTTGGAAAACTCCACTTCCATCTTTCCCTCGGTGTTCAATCGCATCGAGCATCTTATGCAAAACTTCAACACCAATATTTTGGTCAAAAGGCTCTTTAATTATGCCGGCAATACCGCACACAACACATCTCTACAACTCAAACCGTCCTTCAGACGCACGCGGAATCCCTGCAATCCTGCCACCAGCCCTACTTTTTACAAAAAGATTTCTGCCTATGCAAAAATACGTTATTCCATTGGCAATCATATCTCTTGGATCAAAACAATTTCTTCCGTCAAAAATTGTCCTGTCGGAAAGAAGTGCAAAGTCTACCGGCTTAAACAGTAAAAACTCTTCCCATTCGGTTAAAATCGCCAAAAAATCACTTTTTTCGAGAACTTCCCTTGGCGTTTGTGCATACTCAATTCCAAGATCTTTTGGAAAAACTTTACATGGATTTGCATGAGGATCATACGCACAGATCTTTACGCCCATTTCTAAAAGTCCTGATATCACACTTATCGAAGGTGCGTCTCTCATATCATCTGTGTTTGGTTTGAACGCAAGCCCCCAAACGCCTGCAACTTTTCCCTTGATCTCATTGCCAAAATATTTAACAATTCGTTCCACAAATCTCTTCTGTTGTTCAACGTTGACATTGTGTGCAGCCTCCGAAATTTTCATGGTCTCACCGTTAGCCTTGCCCATGGAAACCATTGCGCAAACGTCTTTGGGCAAACAACTTCCTCCGTACCCGATGCCAGCTCTCAAAAATCCTTCTCCTATGCGCTTGTCGCTTCCAACGCCACGGCTAACGTGACTCATGTCCGCACCAACTTTGTCGGCAAAGCAGGCAATTTCGTTAATAAAACTCAAGCGAGTTGCCAACATTGCATTTGCTGCATACTTTGTCAGTTCCGCAGATTCAAAATCCATTACAAGAAACTTGGCACTATCATCCAAAAAACCTCTGTAAAGATTTAAAAGAATATCTTCTGCCCGCTTGGAATAAACTCCACAAACAACCCGATCTGGGCGGTTAAAATCTGAAACGGCGCTTCCCTCACGTAAAAATTCGGGATTAAACGCAACATCAATATTAAAATTAACTCCCCTTTTTTCTGCCAATCTCCTGAGAATCTCTAAGGTTTTTCTGGTAACACCAACAGGAACGGTGGATTTATGAACAAAAACACAGTCACTTGAAACAGAATATCCAACCTCGTCTACCACCTTCCAAACACTGGAAAGGTCAACTGATCCATCTGGAAAAGACGGAGTACCAACACACGAAAACACAACATCTGGATTTTCCAACATCAAAGATTTTATCGAATCGGAAATGAAAAGTTTTCCGCTGGACAAAACATTTCTTAATACAACCGCAAGACCGGGTTCAAAAAAAGGAGTCTCTCCACTCTTGATAATGTCTCGTTTTTCACAATCAGCTTCTACCAAAAGGACTTCATAGCCCTTCTTTGCAAAACACACCGCTGTGACAAGCCCCACATAACCCGCTCCAATAATGCCCAATCTTCGCTTATTTTCCACAGCTCCCTCCTTTCTCGATCTACAAAAGAACACTTGCCAGTTCCGGCCACACACTCACAAGTCCCTTGGAAAATGTGCTCTGAACAAACTTATGTGAAAAGCGTTTTTTTACAAGCTCAAAACTGTTGTGGGATAATCTTTCTCGCAATGGTTTGCTTTCTAAAACCGAGTTTGTCAAAACTGCCATTGAATCATCGTCATCCACATCAACCAGAAAACCAGTTTTGCCATCTAAGACATAGTCAGAGGTACCGCCACAGATTGTCGAAATTACCGGAACTGAGTTTGCCATTGCCTCAAGGCCAATGATTCCCAAGCCTTCCTGGTGAGATGTGATCAGCATCACAGAAGCCGATTTTAAAATACCTTGTTTTTCGTCCTCGGATATCCATCCTGTAAATCTAACGCAACCGGAATTAATCAAGTTTTCAAATCCTCTAATTTTTTCTTTTTGCGGTGTGTTTCCTATGATAATCAACTTTGCTTCAGGCTGCTGTCTGATCACCCTCCTCCAAACCCTCAAAAGCATTTCAATGTTTTTTCTAGGGTCATCAAAACGTCCTATTGCAACAACAATTTTTTGGTTTTCCTTGCAGCCTTTCATAACCGTCTTAACGGGAAAACCACAAACATCCATATCATCCGGATCTAAGCCAGCCATGACGGAAAACTGTTTTTTTGCATAAAAACTCATCGGCAAAACAAGACTTGCAGAGCGAAGAATATCTAGCTCTATTTTTCGCATAAATGGCGCTGACAAATTTTCCAAAATTCTTCGTGAAACAGACATTTCGCATCTTCTGGCCAACCTATCATCATCGTATGGGGTGGCAGGCCACAGCAGAAATTTCTTTTTTAACAAAGTTAAGGGATGTGCTGCTATGCAAGTCCCACTGGTCACAAAAAAATACTCAAAATCCCTGAGTTCCTTTTCCCATATTTTAAGCGTTGCTGCATAGTGCCAAGGCTCCCAAAAGGCCCACCTGGAACCGATCTCAACACAACGCATTCCAAAATAATTTTTCCTGCGCACCTCTGAATTGAATTTTAGTGGCCTTAAATGTGCAGATATTTTATGATCAAAACCCACAAAAAAAACGGTAGGTTCAAAGTATTTTGAGCAAAATTCGTACACTACCCGAAGCGAAGATAAAATCCCCCCGTAGTTTTCTGGGTGCAACGTTAAAATGGCTATTTTAGGCATATTCACAAACATTTAAAGCTGTGCAAACTTCGAATCCTTACCCTTTTCCAAAATGTCTGAATCCCATACCCTGTGTCCCAAAAGCATTTTGGAAATAAACCGATCAAGAGAATAGTGCTGTGCAACCTTGCATCCCTGCTTAGCTATTTTCTCTCGCTCAGAACTATTTTCCAAATAATACAACACTTTAGAAACAAGCTCTTCTAGATCACCAAAACAGGCCACAGATTCACCCTCTTTAAAAAGAAGCTCCGCCTGCTCGTATGAGCGCTCTGCAAGTAAAAACGAACCACAAGCTGTAGCTTCAAAAGTCCTCATGTTATGAGAAGTCATATTCTGTCGCCTTAAAAAATTTAAAACAATCTTTGAGCAGCTCAAAACTCTTGCCATTATGTCAGCGTTCAAAACGCCGCCTTTTATTTTTTCGTACAAAATAGATTTGGAAGACACATTTTCACGCCAACCGATCCCCCAAATCGCAAGATTTAACGAAGGTATTTTTTCTATTAAGTGAAGTAGAGACTCCTCTCTACAACTGTCCCATGAACCAACAAAAGAAACCTGGCAATCAAACTTTTTTCTTTCTTCTTTTGTCAGTTCCATCCCCGTAAAAAAAAGTTCATCATCGTAACCAAAGGGAAAGTATGGAACATCAACACACCCGGCAGACAATAGCGGTTTTACAAGTATATGAGACCAAATTGCAAATCGGTCGTAATATGGAAGTGAAAGTAAAATATTTGAATTAGAGTTTGCATTCCAAAAAACAAACGGGCTATCGGGATAAAAATTCATCAACTTGCACTCGAAACGCCTCTTCATCCATCTCAGCGTTCTAAAAGATACGTTCTCACCTTTGAGTAAAAAAACTACGTCAGGCAAAAATTGCTTAAAAACACGCCTCAGCTCACGATTCATAAGCGCGTCATTAACTTGCCTAATGCCCCTGCAAAAAGACCTTGAACTACCGGTAAAATACGGCAAAAAACTTTTTTTACAATTAAAGCGTTTAACATCACACCCAAGCTTTCTCATTGAGCGCGCAAAAGATGTAGCATAGGTGTATGGACTAGAGGCATCCTGTGAAAACTCACTCACCAACAAAATTTTTTTTCTACTGAGCCTTTCGGCGTCATCTAGCCGTGATCTATCCATTTAAGGCCTCCCAAAGACATAAGTGCAGAACGTGCGATGGCAAGAAATTTAACTCCGCTACAATTGAGCCTGCTAAGCGCTGTGTGCCAAAAAAATACCGACGCTAACAACATTGCAAAACTCATGGAAAGAGCTCCACCGCTTGCACCAAACACAGAAACGGCAATAGGTCCGATTGAAACGACAATAATCGATTGAATAACCTGGTTCCACGTTAAGGCCCACGGATCTTTGAATCCTAAAGAAATTACAGGTGGAACATCGTCAAAAAAAGCTCTGAAAAGTCCATAAAAGGTCATAATGCGATACACAGAAACCATCTCTCTCCAGTGATCCCCCAGAACCATGGGAATCCAAAACGATGCAGACACTGCAAGGATAATCTGCATAGGTAAAAGCGCAAACACTTTGTACGTTTGAACCTTAACAAAGCAACGCCTCAATCTGGGCGTCAAAAACTGATTTTTAGTATAAATTGGGCTGGTAATTCTGTTGCATATGGCCGTTAACATTAATGGAAATGTCGCTAAAGAAAAAGCCTTAGCATAAAGTCCTGCTTGGTGCATTCCAGCCATTCCTCCTATAAGAAAAGGCATAAAATATTCGTAAATTGCTAAGTTAAAAACACCTCCAATCCACGATGCTACACCAAATGTGACAAAAAAGGTTTTTACAATTTTCCACCTAAATTTTAAGCCAAATTTCCAAGGACTAGCCCAAAAATATCCGATTAAAAGGATCAACTTTTCAACCAATCTCTGAACTGCAAGGCTAAAAACTCCAAATCCACAAAATGCCGCTAAAACAGCCGCAACCAAGCCTGTACTCGAACTGAAAAATTCAAAAAAAGCTAAGCTTTTCAAAAGAGAGTGTCTCTCTAAAATTGTCTTGTACGTAAGACCAATCTTCTCTAACCAAAAAGACAGCGCCAAAAGAACGATCAACGATATTGATTTTGATCCAAAAAAACTCGGTAAGAAAAAAAATACAGAAACACAACACAGCGGAAGAGCCCCTAAAAAAAAGCGTACGAAAAAATGAGTGCTTGCAGCCTCACTCAGATCGATTTGCTTATGGGCCATAAGCGCCGACTCCCAACCCCACTCAGAAATCCAGTTAAAAAAGTTAAGAATAAAGAGAGATGATGCGACAAGCCCAAAATCTGAAGGTGAAAGTAGTCGAGCCAAAATTAATGAAAATCCTATACTCAGAACCATTCCGCCATACTGGCCCGCGGCCAAAAAAATAAAGTCCGTGGCAACTTTGGCTTTGAAAATGTCCACCAGCAAATGTTTATGGAGTTTCACCTTCCACAATCCTTTTGTAGGCTTGAATCATATTATCCCCGTAGTGATCCCAAGTAAATTCATGAGCTCTAGCACTAGCTTTTTTACCCATCTCAAATATTTCATTTTGATTTTCAAAGCACCACAAAATCTTCTTCATTAAATCTTTTACATCACCCACTTTGAATATGAATCCGTCTTGTCCCTCTCGCATAATTTCGAATGCACCAGTTCTTGAACTGCAAATACATGGAATCCCGCTAGCCATAGCCTCTCCGATGACCATCGCAAGCCCCTCTTGCATAGAAGGCAAAACAAAAACGGAAGCGGATCTGTAAAACTCTCCCAGCTTATCGTGTCTGACAGGACCAACAATTTTTATTGTTGGATCATCCTTGAAGGGCCTTAAAATCTTTCTTCCATCAGCCAAAAGATCACCAACCAAAATCAACTCTACCTCATTGCCAGGCAAAGCCAGCTGCTTCCAGGCCTCCAACAAAATATGAATTCCCTTTTGAACGCCAATTTGACCAACAAAAAGTAGCCTGAATTTCTTTGGCCTTCCCGTCCTTGGAAGTGAAAATTTACGCACATCAATACCATACGAAACTTTTATAAGCTTCGCCTCGTCAACACCACGATCAACAAAGCTCTTATAAACATGTTCTGACGGCACAGAAATGTAGTCAGTTTCTTTGTACTCCAAAAGCATTTTCTGCTTATTTTTCTTAACAATTGGAGGTGCGGAAAAACCAATATCTTTGTAAGCTTTTTTAAGTATTTTTTCCTGTTCTTCTATGTGCATAGAACCACATTCTATGACTGTTTTTATACCTCTTTTCTTACACTCTCTGATGCAACCTAAAGAACAGTTAGCCCATCCGACAAAAAGATCAAAATCTCCAGCTCCTTTGATTTTTCCAAGAACCCAATTATCAAACCAATTGTCACGAATCGTGTACCATCTCGAAGGTGACATAAAACGAGAAAGACCAAACTTGATATAAACCCGATCTGCAATACCAACAAGTCCGTTTGAAGAAACCAAAATTTCTGGAACTAACGCTTTGTCAGCATCTGAATATGCTGCAGAATAGAGGTGATACAATGATCCATTTTTTCTCACCTGATTGGCTAGGTGAAGAGAGTGAAAGCGACCCGACGCCGAAATTACAATCCTCATGAGCCTCAATCCCCCTCAATCAAAAATGAGAACTTAAAACAACAAACTTAAAGCTACATAATCAAGGCTCGCAAACACAATTTCGTGACACTTTAATATTCAACAAATTGGCAAAGTAACAAATTGTCTTCTTCAGTCCATCAACAAGCGCCACTTGCGGTTTCCATCCTAACATCGTTTCTATGCAGGAAATATCTGGACACCTACGAGAAGGATCATCTTCCGGTAGATCTTCGAAAATGATTTGAGAATCACTTTCGGTCAAATCCAGAATAAGCTTTGCCAAGGTCAAAACATCAACTTCACTAGGATTTCCGATATTTGTCGGAAAAATAAAATCATCCTTGTGGTTCATTAACTTAATCAAACCTACAATCATGTCGTCGACGTAGCAAAACGACCTCGTCTGGCTTCCTTCTCCGTAAATTGTAATCGGCCTTCCTTCTAAGGCCTGTACAATAAAATTACTTACAACTCGCCCATCGCTTGCAGACATAAGCGGCCCATAAGTATTGAAAATTCTGGCTATACGAACACTAACTCCGTGCTGACGATAAAAATCAGAAAAAAGTGTTTCTGCAGCACGTTTTCCTTCGTCATAACAAGATCTGGGACCAACCGTATTAACATTTCCCCAATATGTTTCTTTTTGAGGGTGTATGTGAGGATCGCCATAAACTTCGCTTGTAGATGCCTGAAGAACTTTGGCATTGTTTTCCAACGCAAGTTCCAAAACATTTAAACTTCCCAAAACGTTTGTTTTAAGTGTTTTTACAGGATTTAACTGATACTGAGGGGGTGATGCTGGACAAGCCAGATGATAAATTTGGTCAATATTTTTTAAAGGAATAGGCTTGCACACATCATGCTCAAAAATCCAAAAGCACTCGCCCCCAACAAACTCTTTCAAATTTTTCAAACTACCGGTAGAAAAATCATCAAGAGCAATTACAAATTCACCCCTCGACAACAAAGCCCTACAAAGATTACTTCCCAAAAATCCTGCACAACCGGTAACTAAAACCTTTTTCATCTAAGGCCTCTTTCCCAACGCTTTGAAAAATTTGGTCTCAGCAACTACCTAATCTTAATCGTCAAAAGAGCTGCCAAAGCGAGCATTACAGAAATTATCCAAAACCTTACCGTAATTTTTGCTTCACTCCAACCCTTGAGCTCAAAATGATGATGTATCGGCGCCATAGCAAAAATTCGTTTCCCAAAAAGTTTAAAAGAAAGTACTTGAATAATCACAGATGCTGTTTCAAGTACAAAAATGCCCCCAACTATAGGCAAAATTAGCTCTTGCCTTGCTGCAAGCGCAATAAACCCAAGCCCAGCTCCCATAGCAAGCGATCCAACATCTCCCATAAAAATTTGCGCTGGATGAGTGTTGTACCATAAAAATCCCATCAAGGCTCCAATCATAGACGCACAGCAAACCGCCAGCTCACCGGTTCCAGCAAACGGAATTGCCAAATATTTTGAAAGAAGCAAGTGCCCAGAAAGATAGGCTATTACAGCAAACGTTCCCAGGCTGGAAATTAAAGGTCCCGCTGCAAGACCATCCAAACCATCTGTCAAATTAACAGCATTGCTGCAGCCAACAATAACCAAAATACCCCACGGAATCAAAAATAACCCCAAATTTGGATTCAATCCTTTTATAAATGGAATGCAAATACTTTGTGGAGGCTCACATAACTTTATCCATAACACCACTGTTGTAATCGAAACAAAAAGCTGTAATAACGCTTTTGCTTTTGCACTGATGCCAACTTTGCTGACAATTTTTGACCAATCATCTACAAAACCAACCAGTCCGAATCCGGCCAAACACAAAAGTAAAACCCAAACATGATACGAAGACAGATTGTTCCAAAAAAGCGAAGAAATTATTATAACAGGCAAAATAAAAAGACCACCCATCGTTGGCGTTGTTCCCTTACCAAGATGAGTTTTTGGAGTATTTTCTCGAACTCCCGCAGAAAAACGCTTCTTTGCCAAAAGCAAAAATCTTTTCCCAAAAACTATAGCCAATACAAAAGACAAAGTTAGTGCCCCGATGGAGCGCACACTGATATAACGAAAAAGTCTTAAGAACGGATAGTGCTTGGAAAAAGCCGTGGCCAATTGATAAATCACACAAAGCTTTCTAAAAAATTAAAAAATAAACAGCATTATTCAGATTTTAGCTTTTATATGGTTTTGTGTCCAAGAAGTTAAATTTGAGCTCAACGTTGTACATTCTCATTGTAGGCTTGCATAACTCTTTGCCAAGGATATCCTTTTAGAAAAAGACCTAGTGAGCCTATCGCCATAATTATTCTTTGTACCTCATCCTGATCTTCTTCTTTTTCAAGTTTTTTGAACAAAAATTCCTTAGCAATTTCAGCCCGTTTTCTTCGCGCAACCTCAATCATAAATACACCGCCAAGATTATTTCCTGTAAATTTCAACAAACACGACCCTACAGCGTTTATCTCTTCAATAACCTTGTTGGCAGAAAGATCTTCTGGATACGGAAGCTTTGTGCAGTCGATTATAAATTCTACAATTTTGCCAACATTAGGTTTTTTGCTCTCAAATGGTAGCTCTGATCCAACAATGTTAAAAAAAGAAAACACCATCGCTGAAACCAAAATTAAAACTTTGTTCATACCCCTCTCCTAATGAAATTATCGTTCTTGCCGCCTCTCACTGATCAGCGTAAGAAAACATAACCTCCTTATAAAATTGGTCAACTCTTGTTGAAAGATTTTTCAGATTCTTCTGAATCAAACTCAACCGAGCACCCTGAAAAACCTCATGGAACATAAAAAATAAAATCCTCAATTTCTCACATTGCTCATAGGTAAATTCTGGGTAATCCTTAAGCCCTTTACTAATTAAATATCCTCCCTTATTTGCCCTTCTAAGAATCTCTGTATGTGCTTTCAGTTTGGCCCCCTCAGCCTTATCCTTGCTTTCGACTTTCATTTCCATTTCTATCTTCAAAATCTCTTTTACTATTTTCTCTGAAACTTCGATGAGAGACTGAATATCCGATGCACCACACAAATAATGAGGACAAAGGGATAAAAATAAAAGTGAAAGCCTAGTAAAGTATTTAATCATTTCTTCCAACTGATTTTATGTAAATCTGACGCTGTTTCAAGACAACAGGTTTATTCTAGCGGAAAATATATCTTATGTATCGCGAATTTTAGACAATAACCAAACAAAATTAAGATTTCATTGATTATGCAAAAATTTTACTACTTCAACAAGTTGCGATAAACTTAGGAGGTATTTTTAAAGTATTTTTTGGGAAACAGTATGATCAACAAAGAAAACAATTTTGATGTCATAGTTGTAGGTGGTGGCCATGCCGGCATAGAAGCCGCGCACATATCAGCAAAAATGGGCTCACGAACTCTTTTGATAACCCCACACATTGATCAAATAGGAATGATGCCCTGCAATCCTTCCATCGGAGGAATTGGCAAAGGACACTTGGTTTTTGAGGTCAGCGCTCTTGGCGGTCTGATGCCAAAATTATGCTCCAAAACTTATCTACAAGCCAGAATGCTAAATTCCACTCGAGGACCCGCTGTACAAGGTCTGAGACTTCAGATTGACAAATTCAGCTACAGCAAGATGGCAAAAAAACATCTTGAATCCATGGAAAATACAACCGTTTTTCAGGGAAGCGCGGCAGATCTGCTTTTAAAAAACAGCTCTGTACAAGGCATTACCACTGAATGCGGAAAAATATTTCATTCAAAATCTGTTGTAATAACAACTGGAACATTTTTAAGCGGAGTTATCAGAATCGGTGACAAAACGATTTTTCACAGGGGCTCTGAGGGGCCAACCTCGCAAATGCTCTCAAATTCAATAGCAAAAATACTGGAAACAAAATTGGGACGACTGAAAACAGGAACTCCTCCTCGAATACTACGCTCTAGCGTTGATTTTACAAAATTAGAGGTCCAAATACCCGACCAACTTGATTATCTCTTTGAGTTCAATCCCATCGATGTAAAACATTCTCATGAATGCTTTATTGCGCACACAAACGAAAAAACTCACGAAATTATTAAAAAAAATTTAAAACGTTCCGCACTTTTTGGAGGCTTTATAGAGGGCGTTGGTCCAAGATATTGCCCTTCCATTGAAGACAAAATTCACCGCTTTCCAGACAAAAAATCACATCATGTTTTTGTTGAACCCGAAGGTACAGATAGCGACGAAATTTACCCATCTGGACTTTCCACGTCTCTTCCGATAGATGTTCAAGAAGCCTACATGCGAAGTATGGCCGGATTTGAAAACTGCGTTATAACAAAGCCTGGATATGCCGTTGAATACGATTTTCTTCAACCAACACACCTAAAACATTCTCTTGAGTGTAAAAATGTTCCCGGGTTATTTTTTGCAGGACAAGTTAATGGAACAACTGGATACGAAGAAGCTGCTGCTCAAGGCATTATTGCCGGCATAAACGCTAGCCTTAGTGCAAATGATAAAGACAACTTTACACTAAGCAGAACAGAGGGATATATCGGAGTCATGATAGATGATCTTGTCACCATAGGCGTCGATGAGCCATATCGAATGTTTACATCTCGTGCAGAGCGCAGACTTTTACTTCGTCAAGACAATGCCTTTGAACGCCTTATGCCAAAGGCAAAAGAGTTTGAAATTATTGATAACATACTCTTTTCAAAATTTGAAAAAGAATCTTTTAGCGTCAAAAAACTTGAAAAGTACTTAAGAAAGAAATGGGGAAAAACCGACCTTTTCAAAGCACTTTTTGCAAGCCCCTTTACACCTGAAGCCAAAGAAAAAGCCAGAATTATTGCTCAAGAAATTCTTGGCACAACCAAAGTTTCTGGCCGAGCAGTAATGATTCTGCATGCAAAAGTTCGCTACGAAGGCTATCTTCAAATGGAAGAACGGGAAGCACAAAAAACGGTCAAATTTTCAGCAATGAAAATTCCAGATAACTTCAAATACAACGGCATGTCGGGACTTAGCATAGAGCTTCAACAAAAACTCAAAAAAATAAGGCCTGGGACAATTGCCCAAGCCCAATTAATTCCCGGGATGACGCCGGCAGCTACTTCTCTACTGATTTTTAAAGTAAAAAACACTCAAGCCAACTAACTTTCATCAAGAACTTTTGCTATCTCTGGACAAGCGGTGCTCAAGTCACCCAACCACTCAGAGATTGTACCTATAGCAAATAGCGCCAAAATATTTTCTTCAACTCCATCACCGCAAAGCTTCGCAGTAATACACGCCCTTGCCGTCAAATAAATTGTACATAACCAAACGTCACTTTGCTTAAAAAATCGGCCATAGGTCATAAATTGTCTTTTGTACTTGCAAACTTTTTCGAATATCTCCGACACTGTTGCTTCTGGCCTCAAACCCAAAAAATATAGCTCAAGTGATAAATTAAACTTTTTCGTTTTCCTATTGAGCAAAACAGCTCGACGCTTCATAAACTTTTGATGAAGTTGACCTATTTTTTTCACAGAACTTTTCTGTGCAGCTCTCACACCAAAAGAAAAAACTAAACATGCAATTGTCAAAACCAACAATTTCTTTGAAACTACAGACATCCCACACACCTCTCCTCGTAGTCGAAATAAAACTTTCGAGGAAGGCTAACTTTTTTATGAATCGAAGTAAAGATTATTTCTCTAATCCATCATCAACGTCATTTTTCAGTGACATATAAATTGGAGTTGGGAAGCGCTTTTTTCTCGGCCTTAACTACCTTCCCGTGGTGGCACTCTCAAAAACCTTCTTACCTTCATCCAAAAAACAGCAAGTGTCCCACGCCTCTGGCCAACGGTCATCTTCAAATGGCTTATTTTCCGGTATCGTAGGAAGCCACGGGGTTACAGTACGGTATGAAAACTTGAGCCCCTTTGGCTTTGTAATACCTGTTCCTCTTATGCCCAAAGGCAAGAATTCTGAAAGTGTATAACCCATTTCAACTTTTTCTGCACAAAGCTGCTTAAGATGTAACAGCGACTGACTCATAAATTTCGTAACGTAATCATACGCTCGTCTTGCATTCTTATAATCAACGAAAGAATCCTTGAGCTCACAAACAATGTTAGGAAAATATCCTTTTATTTTTTCTTTAAAACAACCGTCTTTTACTTCAACATTTATTATAACTTTTACTTTTATGGCATTTAAAAAATTCCAAACGGAGCAGATATCATCATCTATGGGACGCAACCTGGAATCTATTATCTTTTCTAAATACCTCATAAAATTTATAAGCTTTTGCCTGTCTCTGCTATGTTTCGGAAAATATTTAATCCTTTTATCATTCTCTAGGGAATCAACATATCCCGATAACTTAAAAGCAACTGACGTGTAGCTAGTCACCTCACTGGATGGTGCCAGCCGAACAGTCAAAAGTAAAAATAATAGTGACCATAATTTAAACATAAAAAACCTTTACTGAACTCAACGTGCTCCCACACATCGCTAAATCCTACTTATTTAATTACGAAAAATCAATTAATTTATTACCTACAACGCCAGTAATTTTCGTTTTGTTTGAAAGAATTAACGCATGTCAAAAGAAAAGCTCGGAATTATAATTTCAGGCTCATTTGTCGACGGCGTAGTTGCAAAACTAAGCTACGGTCTGGATTTGAGCACTGTGGCCATAGGCAGATTTGTCTGTATAAAGGACGGAAACGATGTATTCCTTTCTATAATTTCCAATCTTTCTCTTGGTTCTGTCCCAGAAAGTGTTATACAAAATCCTCCACACGAGGATGAAAAGCTCTTTTCACACATTTTGAACAAAACCGTGCTGCACATCATAGCACACCTAAAACCTATGATAACGGTACACAAAGACGGAAAATTTGAACCTGTAAACACGGTTCCACGCCATCTTTCTGGGATTTTTCAGGCTAATGAAAGCGACGTTGCAGCCGTTTTTGGGCAGGAAGATGAAGGCTTTAAAAACTTTTCCATAGGCCACCCCATAGGTATGAATGCAAATGTATGCCTGAATCTAGGTCATTTCACAACACGAAGCAATGGAATTTTTGGAAAAACGGGAACGGGAAAAACGTTTATAACTCGTACGATTTTGGCAGGAATAACTCGTAGCAAATGTGCTGTAAACCTCGTCTTTGACATGCATAGTGAATACGGAATTCAAGCCCGGTCAGAAGGTAAAAAGTGTAGTTTTGTAAAAGGACTTAAAACCCTTTTTCCAGGCGATGTTGCAATATTTTCGTTAGATCCTGAGGCGACCAGAAAAAGAGGCTGCTCACCAGACGTTTCTGTACAACTCAGCTACAGGGATATACGAGTTCAAGACGTTATTCTTCTTCAGGATGAGTTGAATTTACATTCAACAGCTCTAGAAGCTGCGTATCTTCTTGGAAATAGATTCGGCAACAAGTGGTTGGAAACACTTTTGGATAGCGGAGAAAACTTAAGAGAACTTTCCGAAAACGTTGGAGCTCATCCGGAGTCTATCGGAGCCTTGTACAGAAAATTGAAAAGATTTGAGCACTTCAAGTTTTTACAAAAAGCTCCATCTAAACCACCTGTTGTCGATATGATGCTCGAATATTTAAATAGAGGAATTAGTGTTGTTTTAGAGTTCGGTCGACAAACCTCAATGTTGTCATATCTCCTAATTGCAGGAATCATAACTCGCCGCATCCATCGAGCTTATGTTGCCAAAACAGAACACTTTCTATCCACTCAAAACTCGAGCGATGAGCCAAGAAAATTGGTCATAACAATTGAAGAAGCACACAAATTTTTAAACCCAAAAGCAGCAAGACAAACAATCTTTGGAATGATTGCCCGTGAGATGCGTAAATATTACGTTTCACTCCTTGTCGTTGATCAAAGACCATCGTGTATAGACAATGAGGTGCTGTCTCAACTCGGCACCAAAATTGTCGCTCAACTAAGTGATGAAAGTGATATACAAGCAGTTTTAACTGGGGTAAGCGGAGCTTCTAGCGTAAAGGCTATTCTGGCCACATTAGGCCCTAAAAAACAGGCTTTTGTAATGGGACACGCTGTGCCTATGCCTGTTGTGATTCAAACACGCGAGTATGATGAAAAATTCTACTCAGCGGTTTCCACAAACGCCACGGCCGCTGTAAAAGAACTTTTTGGGTAATTGAAAATTTATGGTTGACGGCTCGCTCAGCACTATGTACGATATCATCTGATTATGGTCGTTGTATCAACGTGAAATTCAAGGGAGTTTTCAATGAAACGTGTTACTATGCTTGCTTTAACAATGGTTTCTGCGGCCGCTTACGCTGGCCCGACGGTTAATATGGTCTTTATTGATAGTGGAGAGTTATTAAGAAAATCGAAGATGGGAGCCGCTTTTGAACGAGAAGTTAACTCTCTCCGAGAAAATGCTCAAAAAAAGGCCCAGCTTGAACAAGAAAAAATCGCAAATCTCGAAAAATCTTTTTCGGAAAAATACAAGAATATAGAAAGGCCTAATCAAAAAGAGGTTTCATCAAAAGTAGCAGAAATTGAAAAAGCAAAAAGAAAAGCCAACTTTGTTATTGATGAGGAAAAAAGAACTCTAGCCTCAAAAATTGAGGAAAAAGAACGTGACGTTGGACAAAATATAATGGATGAAGTAAAAGCAGTGGCAAAAGACAAAGGCTGGGGAGCCGTTAGCGACATCAGAGCAGCTGGATGTGTGTTTGTCGCCGATAATGTAAATAAAACAACAGAGGTCCTCAAGGCCATAAACAAAAAACATGACGCAGACGTAGCTCGTGCCGCAATTGGTGGTACCAAAACTGCATGATCTTTTTCTTCTTCTTGCGGGGTGCGTTATCCTTTTTTCGCGCCCCGTGTTTTTTTATATAATTCATTTAAGGTACTAAAAGTGAGCTCAAATAAAAGCGTAATCCACGGTTTTGATGTGGAAAATTTAAGCCAGATACGCGCCATTGTAGGTCTTGGAAATCCCGGAACACGATATGAAAAAACCAGGCACAACGTTGGCTTTATGGTTGTAGACAAAATTGCATCACATGTAAACGCTACGTGGAGCCTCAAAGGAGAAATCCTATGGACAGATATAAATTCCACATTCAATGCACTCTCTGAAAAATCTCTCGTTTTGTGTAAACCAACAGCATATATGAACAACTCTGGCATAGTTGTCTCAGCCCTCAAAAAACGAGGAATTCAGCCAGAAGAAACCATTGTCGTACATGATGAACTAGAAAAAAAATTCGGAAAAATCTCAATTCGCTTGGGCGGAAGCGCACGCGGCCATAACGGTTTAAGATCGATAATTGGCCAGTGGGGAGACAATTTCTGGCGACTGAGGATGGGAATTGGAAGGCCAGAAAACAAGGCTGATGTTTCAAACTATGTTCTAAGCAACTTTTTTCCAGAAGAGAGTGAATACCTGGAAGAGTTCTTGGATAACGCCGCAGAAATATTTACAGCAAAAACCCCTTAGCAATATCCATATTTTTTCTAACATTTTTTCCTACCAGCACCCGCCGCCGTGCCTCAAATAAAGCTCCAACTTTTTTATTTTATGATCTCTTTCTCTTACTCAACTTTCTTGTTATAAACTTCTCAACTGCTTAATTTCTAAAAACCCCATTTCCAGCTCAGAGAGGAGCATTGGCATACACAGAAGTGTTTTTAAATTAATTATTTCAGCCCTTATCCTTGTTACATCTTTC
>JBHPCE010000003.1:0-33190 GCA_042576345.1 Candidatus Babelota bacterium
TCTCGCTGAAGCCTGGTGATAGAAACTGGGATGCGGGTTTCTCTGACAAAGCCCCACACATACCTCTCGCAGTTAGAGTATCCGAAGGCCCAAATCAACCATCCTATCTCGTCGACCTCTCCACCGGACAAATTTATTACCAACAATTTCAAAAAAACTGGCCACCGCTTACAAACGCAACACTCGGTAACCAACAACTCAAAAACATGCTGAAAAAACTCAACTCACAAATTGCCAGGCAGAGGCAAGGTGACATGGCACAACAAGTCGCCTCAAACGTGATTATTGCCTTCTCAAATGCTCAGATAAACGCCTTCAAGCCAAAAACAAAAACAAAAGATCTGAAAGCTGGCCAAACAACAATCAAATCAATAGTACAAACCGACCATTTTGTCGTCAAAACACAATCTAAAACATACAGTCTGAATTTCACAAATAATAAAATTTATGAATATGGAAATAACGTGTGGCATGAAAAACAGATACGGCTCCACCCCAACTTCACAGCCGCAGTACAAGCAAAATTTGCATATTTTAACCCCCAAGAAAAGAAACCAGGAGAAAAGAATGAAGAAAAGAAACCTGCAACAGGGCAAACTGGAACTGAAGGAAAAGGACCCATAGCGCCCGCCAGACAAGTTGTAGGTACAACTTTGATTCAACATGGAACAATTCAAAATACAAAAATTGAATACGAGCTCAGACAAGGCTCGATAGTCGGAGCATTCCAAGACAATCAAGGAAATGGAAATTTCCAATCTGGGTATGCCATTGTAAACGCCTCAAATACTGCAATAAACGTCGGATCAGGAATGATAGGCGTCACGGCAGCCATAAGAGATACCTTTGGTCAGCCTTTTATTAATACATGTCATAACTTACCCCCAAAAAAGAATACTGAATCTTACGGAACTCAAACCGGCAGACTTTTTGATGGAGAATCACTTACAACAAATCTTAGAGGCCTTAATATTCCCACAGTAAACAATAACAATTTTTATGTGATTCATTCTACAGCTTCAGGCGGCAAAATCAAAGAAGCCTACCAAAGCGCAATGAAAGAAGTTGAACAACACAAGATTACTCACGTTGCATTTCCTGCACTCGGAGCAGGAGTGTATGCAAGTGGCCCACAATCTTTCAATATCGGAACTGTAACCGTGGCCAATTATATTCAAAAAAATCATTTAAACCCGCCAAACCTCCAAAGAGTAATTTTTGTCGGATTAGACTCTACAGCGATTGACAAATGGAAAAAGGCTTTGCAAACGGCCAATATTTATAAGCCAGCTAAATAAAAGAAATGAGGAGATTTTATGAAAAACAGTAACAAAACTTTAAAAATCTTGGCACTCTTTTTGTCTTTACACATTTTCACTTTTGCAATGGAGGAGGAAACGCAAACACCTCACGATGCACAAATAAAGACCATCACCCTAAAAGAGCTCGCTAAAATGGAACATCTTACCAGGCAAGGCAAGCTTCCACTAACTGTGTGTAAAGTAGAAACAGACTTTACAGGACTTCATGAGCAATTCAGAAAACTTCAAGAAAAAACACTTTTTGAAGAAGAAGAAGAAGAAGAAGAAGAAGACGACGACGACGACAAAGAATTTAAAAATCTTGAAGCACGTTTCAAAGCTCTTCAACAAAAAAGCCCAAGGAAAAGAGAAGAAGAAGAAGACGACGACGACAACGACGACAAAACGTGTTTTGGAATCAACAGCCTTCTTGTCCGCGTCAAAGACAACACCGTTGAACATTACAAACAAAGAATCTTTCAACCAGACTGGAGGTGGCACACTTTAAACGCAGAGCATGGAAAACAAATCTTGATGCGCGTTATGGCAGAAATGTCAACTGAATGGGCAAAAAAGCAGATAAATAAGCATGCCCAAGAAAACAAAAATAAAAATATAGTGGAAAAATGGAAAAGGAATTTTTACAACAGCGGCAACACAGGAGAAGCAGAAACAGCATTTCACCTCACTCAAGCTGGCAGACACAAAATTATGTATGTTGCCCTTTAAAACCTTTTTTTAAAAATCACACCAACGCAAGTTTCAAGATTTCATAAAATAGCCGACAATTCGTTCTTTTCCGCACTTTCACCAGCAGAAGTTGTTGTGACCTTGCACAGGCTGCTTTTACATGTGGATGGCGCACAGCAACCTGAACGATTGAAAAGTCTATTGAGCACAATGATGGGACTTCCAGAAGCCACAGAAATTGTAGAAAAGATGCTCGAGGAGAAAAAAGAAGAAGAATTTATGGATGTTGAAGAGGCTGAAAAAATCGTACAAGGATTGTTGCAAGAAAAATAACAGGAAGATTGATTTTATGGGCTCACCATAAATTTTACCGGCATTTTATCGGCATTTTATCGGCATTCAAGCTTAACTTTTTCACATTTTATGGGCATAATGAGCTATCAAAATCGATGTTAAATTATTTTGAAATTCAAGCACATGAAAGAAAATTTTAAACCGATTTATGAACCAAATCAAAAAATAGCAGATTACCTCATACCCATTGAGGCGGCAAAAGAAAAATCAAAACTTATGCGAAAGCTGGACCCTAGACAACGAAAGGCTCTTGAACTATTTATGGAGTTCGAACTTGTCACCAGCAAGCAAATTGGCGAATTGTTTGGATTCAAGCCTCGCACAAGCTCAGCATTATGCAAAAAATGGGTTGAAGCTGGATTTCTTAAGGTTGCGGACAAAAGTTTTAAAACCAGAAAATACTCCCTTGCAGACAAATTCGAAGTTCTTGTGGATACAAACCCTTGAGCAAAGTCACATAAGCTGAATAAGCTTTCTGAGCAACACTTAAAGCAATGTACGTACAAAAGTTTTTGGGAGGGCTTAGTGAAAAATCTAAGAAATAAACACCTTGCAGTGACATCTCTGCTTTCTTCTGCCCTCCTTTTTTTATCGCCATCACTGCTCTCTTACACCCATTCGAACAAAACATTCATAATGTTGCGTCCACCTGGCCGTGAGATTCCCACAGAAAAAGTCACGTGGTATCACTCGCAGCGCAACGCCGATAACCTCAAAAATTGTTCAAAGGGCGGAGCTTTGCAAATCACCGCTTTTTACAAGAGGTCTCATGACGCCGACGACATGGGAAAATATTTTGCCATACGCGAGAAAAATACATTTAGCTACGGCGTTGGAAGCAATTTCCCATACCTTGCAACGGAAGATTTGATACACGACAACCAAGAATCGCGAGGAAATCTCACAGGCGAGCTGACAATGAAACCAACGCGAAGCATAGAAGGCCTACGGATCTCGTATTACAAAACGCTCAAGGACGGTTACTTTACCAAAGGCAATGTTCCAATTTTACGCGTCAGGCACCATCTTCACGAAAAAACAGCCAGTGAGACAAAAGTTGGAACGGCAGGACTTTTGGATCTTCTTTCTGGATCTTACTCCCACGCACTTTCTCTTGCTGACGGCGACGCACAAAGCGCCCTTGAGTACAGCAAAATTGATGGCGAGCAAAAAGGTGATTTTGGCTTGGGCGACGTCGACCTTACGCTGGGTCGCCGACTTTTGGATGAAGAACTTTTCGACTGCTCCGTTTATGCCAGGCTCACACTTCCGACAAGCAACGAGCCAACGGGTAAATTTTTATTCGAGCCAATTCGAGGAAACGGAAAACACTGGGAACTGGGCGTTGGGCTAGACGCCTCGTTTGACCTGTGGTCCGATGAACAGTCTCACATTGAGTTGCTTTTCAACGTTGATGTTGCATACACCTTTGCGGCAAACGAAAAACGCACATTTAACTCAAACGTGGACATCAAAGTTGTACCACCCTGGTCTCGGTACATGCTCATCGGTGAAAACGGAAAACAGGGCCTGCAGCCCTTGGCAAATATTTCTACAATTTCAGCAAAAGTCTCACCCGGCTTTCAGAGCGAAGCAATTTTGACCGTCGGTTACCGCACAGAACACATTGCCATAGACGTTGGCTACGACATGTACGCCAGAGAAAGCGAAACCATATCCATAAAGGATTGGACAGAAGATCGCTATGCATTCACTCATGCAACGGCATATTCCACACAGGACAACTTTTTGGATGTCGACACGCATTATCTTTCTGGAATCGACAAAAGTACAATCGACAAGGCTGAACTGGACACAGCAGGAGCTTCCACACCAGCCAGTCTGACCCACGGCATTTTTGCAGGTATTGGCTATCTTGCAGAAGACCGTGGACCGTTCATGGGCGGCATTGGAGCTTCTTATGAATGGGCACGAGAAAATTCGGCCGTTACATCTTTTTCTATTTGGGCCAAAGTCGGCGTAACTTTTTGAGATTTATAGAACACAACATTAAGAAAACGCTTGTTTCAATGTTCTACGTATGTCGCGATTAAATATTGCGCTAAACTTTTCCATAAAGCCGTTTGAGTCTGCGTATTGCTCACCGCCATCGAAAGCAGCAACCATTGAAACAAAAAACATTATAGAAAGCGGAAGGGCGAGGAAACCCATGAGCTTTATCTTTTCACGCTTGCGTTTTTTTGATAATTCTTCTTTAGACAAGCCTCTTAACTCTTTTCTCGCCTTGGCTCTTCCATTTTTTGTCATACTTTTAAAATTATAGATCAAATATCCCAAAATAGAACCAAGTCCGGCACAACAGATCCACGCAGCTGGAGACTGCATGAAATTCCAAAAATCTTTGGACTTCAAAACCTCACCTCGTTTAACAGGTTTTACGACATTTGAAGCATATGGTTCTTCTATTTTAACGGCCTTGGGAACCTCTGTATCACTTCCACAAAATTCCCACACAGTCTTCTCTTGATCAAAAATATATTTTCTACCTTGAAATTCAAACGTCAAATTATTGTCAGCCTTAACCCAACCGAGATCAATCAAATCTTCAGATGTAGCCTCCCTTGAACCACCATCAACAGTAAATGCAGCTCCTTTTTCAAAACGTTCAATCACCTCCTTTCCATTGAGCTTTTTTTCAATTTCTCCCCCAAAATACCCCCACAAATCACCCTCTGGGTCTTTGTAGTAGCGAGCTCCAATTCTTTCATCACTAATAAACCAAGAAACACCGCTAGCGATCTCTTGTTTTGATGATGAGGGACTTCTTCGTCTTTTGCACAACAAAGATAACCTCTTTCTGGCTCTCGCATCTCTAATAACGGCATGCATTATCTCACTATCATGCCCTGAAATAACCTCGCCAACTGCTCTGTCACCAAACTCTGAATCGCAACATTTACGCCATTTCCCGTCTGAACACCAGACAACCTTATCGTTGTTAAAATATCCCTGTAGAGTTCCGAGAAACGATGCCAAAATCGAATCCACAAGAACATCCGGGACCCTCGTCCGACTCGACTTAACAGATTCTAGGATATCTGCGATTTTTAAAACAGCATCCCTTGCTCTATTTTCCTCCAGAATACGTTGATCTCTTCGAGATCCAAGTGGTTTACCCATATCATCAACCAAAACAAATTCATCTCCAGGATTATACATAGCCAGCAAAGAATTGCTCAGGCTGCACAATGTCAAAAATATTGATGTATACAAAAAAAACGCTTTCATTGACCTATCCACGCCATGGCTCCCCGAAATCCCACTTTTGGTCAAAAGGAATTTTCCTCAAAACTCCCACAAGAGCTACCATTCCGGACAATGTTATAGAAACTCTCTTTGCAAAACTCATATTTAAGTACATCTCACGCTTAACACCTTCAAATGACGGATTTCGAAAACCTTTTTTTATTAACCGTTTTTTTGCGTTGTAGTATTCATTAAGTAGAAGAAAAGACGCAACAGTGGCACCTCCACATAAAGCTAGCGTAGATCTATTATTGAAAAACAACCAGAACAGCTTTTTAGGTAGCTTTTTCATTTCGAAATAATCTTCAGATTCCTTCTCATGATCAACAGCACTGTCGTCATCTACTCCTACCTCGTCTTCAACTCCTATCTCAGAATCATCCTCAGAGCTACTATCAACTTCTTCATCATGGCCGAAATGAAACCGGCTATCTACATGATCGTCGGGAAAAGCTCCCTCCCTTGCCCGATCAAAATCCACACTAGAATCACTCTCACTCACATGTTCCGGCGGCGTTACATGTGAAGTAGGCTCCATATGAGGTATACCCTCCTCTTCATTGTAAAGATCCGGGGACCGTCTAGGGGAAACCAAATGCGTTAGATGTGAAAACGGTTTTATAGGGAGAATAGATAATCTACGAACATCTTGTGCGATTAACGCTCTCTTAACCCACTCATCGGTATTGTTATCCTCATCTCTCCATTTCAAATCATCAGCCTCAGGCAATCTAAACTCTTTCGGAATCCATCGACGGATTTCTGAATACCTCGAACTAGGTTTTCCTGAGCTCGATTTATCTTCTCTTTTTTCAGATCTTTCTCTTGATAAAATAAGCCTCTGAAATTCGTCCATCAAACTACCAGCCTCATGGTCAGAAAGTTTCTCAAACGAGCTTGATTCACCATAGTAAGGCAGGTGACTAAAATCCTCCTTCTTCCACAACACATCATCTGGATCACGATAATATTTATTCCCGTTATGCGTAAAAAAAAGAAAGTCGGAATCTTCCCTTCCCAAAATTTGATCGTCCGTCGAAGACTTCAAATCGCTTTCACAAAAAGCAACTCTTGCTCGTTCCTTCCGTAAAATATCAACACCACTCCCGTACAAACTACACGAATCTGAAGAAAAATTTTTTCCAAAATGGTCTGTACACCACACATCTCCATCTTTGTCAAAAAAGTATCTTCCAGCCCCCAGAAATAAAGAAAACCCTTTCGCCCTTGGGAACGAAAGCTCTGTGTCTGAAAATATTTGTTCAGATTTTAATAATTCGCTATGTAACTCCATGTTACGACGCTCATCTTCAATAAACTCTTTAATATCTTTTGGGCTAGCAGGTTTAAAAGGACCTCCACGGGAAGATCGCTTCCACCATGTACCATTTTTTGGATTCTCACTGTTCAAAAAAAGTTGAAAAACTTGTCCACCACCTCTTTCTTCAATCACCTTTGGTCCAACATATGGCATAATACACGAATCCAAAATCGCATCTGGAACCTTTTCCCAATTAGCAGAGATATCATCTCGAATATTTTCTAAGGTGAAAAACTCCTTGCGTGAAACACCAAATCTTGTAATTGACTCGAAATACTCTTTTATTTTCTGTTGTTCCTTAGCGGTTTCCTGAATATTTTTGGCTTCTTCTTCCGAAACACTCTTCCATGCACTACGCATACCAGTTTGCTGAAAAAAATAAAACTCTCCATTCCATTTAATTAGTCTAGGTTTTTGGAGTCCTTTTTTCGGTTCCCACAACTCTGTCTCGACAATTCCTCCAACTTTCTTAGAAAAAACCAAATCTGAAAAAATCCCATGTGTGGCTACCTCTTCTGAATATGCATCTTCTCCTAAATCACCTGTGCTTCTAATAAACTCTTCATTATCAAATCTCCAAGAAATACCCCCAAGATCCACAGTTTGGCCGGCCCTAAGATCTTTAATGTAGCTATCTACATGCTCAAAAAGTTGACCTTGCGACCATAGCCCCGGCGCAAGAAGCGACAATAAAATAATAGCCTTAACATTCACCTAAAACCCCTTTCGCAAAATACATTATTAAAAGTATGGCGAGAGTTTAAAAAAATATATTTTTTTGTAAAGAAGAAATTTTAGAAACCTGCTACTGGACCATGAAAAAATTGTTTTCAAAGTCCCAGGTCACAAAAGCCATCTCAGGACTGTACCATTTTTCAGAAATCGTTATCAAAACATCAAAAGCACGGCCATTTTTACTCTTTAAAACCTCCAGAGTTCCCATGGTAAACGAAAACTTCCTCCCAAACGGGTCGTGCGTACAAATCCATATTTTTTCCGGAGTATCTATTGAAATTCGTACTTTCTTACCATCAATACTGATATCAATTTTAGCGTCACTAGGCACTTTAAGCTCTTCTAGCGCTGTATGTATCTCTTTGCAGCAAACGTTCATCTGTGGATCGTGGTACACAGGATCCGCGTCATCCTTACGATAGATCCAAACAGCTTGTGCAGCCCCGGGACATGGAATCAACTCCTTTGGCACACCCACAAAGCAAATTGGTCTTCCCAAAAGCCTCTTATCTTCGGCCAAAGCTTTGAAAACGTTATCAACAGAAACAAAGTACCTTTCTCTCGCCTTCGTACTTTCCATACAAAATATAAATCCGGCAACCAAGATCGTAATCCAATATCCACAAAAAATCATTCGATTTTCGTACCACTTAAATCGACGTACAGAAGCCATACCAAGGCCAACGGCAGCTACCAAAAAAGGAATCCCTAGGTATAAATACCTTGCTTGATGTGTAATTAAAATTGCTGGCCAAGAAAAAAATAAAAATCCAGAACCAATAAAAATCATATCCCTTTTACGATTTGATTTTACAAAAACATAAAGAATCCAGCTCAAAACTGCCAACACCAAAAGGCTTTTTGAAAATCTGTTTCCACCTGGAACAAAGGACAAACCCAAAGCGTCCACAACGAGAGTGACAAGGTCAAAAAACCGAAAACTCAACCTGTGCAAAAAATCCAAAGGCCTTAAAAGCATGTAATCAGAATTTGACGCGAGCGGGTACACCAAAAGTCTGAAAAACAAATTGATTGCCACCACACCAAAGTAAGGCATTGAAACAAACAAAGATTTAACGACATTTTTCTTGATCGGCCAAATATCGCTGTCAAAATAAAATGGTAGCATACAAAAAAGCCACACCGGAAAAACGATTGTCGCTTCATGAACAAAAAGCACAATCGCAAAACACAAAATCGAAAAAATATACCAAAAAACACGTTTCTCATTAAAAAAACGTCTCAAAAACAAAATTGAAAGCCCAAGACCAAGAAAAGCCACGCTGTAGGTCTGCATAACAAATCTGCCTATAAACATCCCCATCATCGGATAAACAACAAAAACCATAGACCCAAAAAAAGCGAACAAAAGAGGCATTATGAGAGATAAAATATAAAACAGCAAGGCCCCACAAGCCGAATGAAGCGCCATAGAAACCAGAAAGTACGCATGAGGATTATTAGGACCAAAAAAATAAACTTCTGCTGCATACATCACCAACGCAAGCGGCCTGTACATAACTCCAAAAAACGTCCACTCTGTGTCATCACGCATGTTTGAAGGTAAAATTGAGCGATCGTTAGGATTCGTTGTGAAAAAATCGGCAATATCCGAAACCGACTTTATGCTACCGGCATGAACCGCACCGTAATCGTCGTCAAAAAAACGCCAATCTTTGTACGGAACTGTCCAGTAAAGGAATGAAATGCAAAAAACAAGACTCGCAATAAAAAACCGTTTGAGCATAACCAACCCTCTTCCACATAAAAAAAGATGTTATACCCAGTAAAAGCCAAATATCTCCATTACACAACCGCTATTTTTTCTTTTCCTCTTTCTTCTCTTCCACTGGGTTAACATTGGTAAGTGTGTAAAGTATTAAATTGATGCCTTCGCGATCAAGGCGTCCCCCAGGTTGCTCTTTAGATTTATTTTTTGAGTTCATGACGACCACGGAGTAGCTGTCATTATTTTTCGTAAAGCTAGCCGTGTACCAGTGACCTCCTTCGAAGATGATGGCGACAACAGGTGTTCCTGCATGGAATGATTTTAAGATTTGGGCGTATTGGGTGATGACTCCAAAATTGGTTATCATTTGGGCGGATGGTGTGGGTTTAGCCAGGATGAATGAAAGACCTGTGCTTTGATTTACGTTTCCAATTTCAACAAAAAATAATCTTTCATTTTCTTTAAGTTCAAAGTGAATCATTTGTTTCTGTAAGGCTTCCTTGTTAGCCATCCAAATTGGTTTCACTTCAAACCCTTTAAGTTCCGCCCATGAGGATTGTCCTTTATGTTCATTCAAAAGCAGCCGTGCCTGATAAAGTGCGTGAGTTCCGCATGTTTCCATGTTATCGCCCTGGTATGGTACAGGGAGTTGAGTGGCGGTGTATTTAGGAGTTTGAAGTTGTTTTTGATTTGCGCCTGTACCAAGCGCCATTGTTGAAACTTCAATTGATTTGAGACCGAGATTAAGAGCTGTGGGCATAATTTGTCGTTGTGGCCAGTGTACCATGTTGTGATCCAGGAAGAGCATCACGGCATAGCCATCTGTGCGAAAATCTAAATCTTGGTACTGACTTCCATCCCAGTGATAAAGCTTTGTGCCGTTCGTTGACATTTTGACAGAGGTTGCAGGGTGGTTGCCTCTTGGCTTGAGCATTGGAACTTGGAAGTAATAGTGGCCATGAAGTTGTGCAAAATCTTTGAAATTGAAGTGTGGTAGGGAGTTCACACTGAGAGTTTCTCTAAGACTCCCTCGGTCTTGTGCATTTCCAAAAAGTTGTGCTAGGTGTTGATCGTTATAATCTTGAAAGTTTTTCTTTTGTCCTGAATTGTCTGTGAACCATTTTTTCAAATTCTCTGTTTGAACTGCAGAGATCGATTTTTCTATAACTTGGAGGTTGTCTGGTGTGGCTTTTGCGGAAAGGTTTTTCTTCTGACTATGGCTATAGACACTTTTCGCATTGTCATCTCCTGTTCTCCGAATTTCCAGAATTCCATCCTGTCTAAGGTTCACATGGACACCACCAGCGTCAAAAGACCATTTTCCTGGTTGTTTTTTTGCAGAAAAGTCGTTGAATGTTGGGGCAAACGAGAGGTTGTTTGTTGTTGATACTATTTTCAGTGCGTTTTCAAGAAGTTGTTGTTCTTGTGCTTGAGGTTGAGGCTGCTGAGGTTGTGGTTGGGGCTGCTGAGGTTGTTGCTGTTGCTGTTGTTCTTGTGGCTGTTGTTGCTGTTGCGGAGCGGGTGGTTTCTTTCCTTTAACTCCAACGGTTTTTCTTTTCAGTATTGCGAGGGTTTCTGGTGATAGTTTGCCGAGGATGGTTAAATTTTCTTCCCATTGCTGTGATTTGTGTATTTCTCCACTGGCCAGGTAAACAACTACTTGATCCTCATCATCATAAAAATGAACTGTTTTACTTTCTCCGTTGAATCTCCAGTCTCCTGGTTTGCTCATTTGTTCCAGCACCTTATTTGCCCAGCTTTTGTGCCTTTCGATGAATTTTTCTACAATCGTTAGCTCAAATTTTTTCAGATCTATAATATTTATATCCAAAATTGGGTCTTGGCTTAGGTCCTTGCCAGCAAAAACGACCTCTGCCCTTGTATTATTAGGATTGGTGAGTCTGTATATTTGTAGTGAATAATCTTCTTCAAGGTTGACATATATTTTCTGTCTATCATACCACCAGGTATTCCTTGTTGTGTTATTTTTTTTCGGCTGTGAACTGATTACAATTCGTAATGCATTTGATAATAGATGTTTATCACGTTTTTCCTGAGTCAAATATTGAACTTTCCCTTGTATTGCTTTTTTGAAAGATTTGCTAAGATTTAATGAGTATTCTGTGTCGAGTATTTTATTGTCTATTGATGACACATTTGTTACGTTTTTATATGTGTGGTAAATTTTACTACAATCGTTAATTTTTATTACAAATACTGTTGGCATCTTACTTAATTTAGGAATTTTAATCATGAAGTAAGAGGAGTCGGATGCAGTATGCCAGTCTTTAAGAGGTTCCTCTGGTTTGAGATTGTGGGTGTGTGGATGAGCAATTGAAATTGTGTATAAAGTCCTTCTTATTAAATCAGTGAACTCTTGTCGTATAAAATTTGCGAATGCTTGTTGCATCGCTTTCAATTCTTGTGAAGGATTTTTTTGTTCCATGTTGAGTTCTTGCCAATTTCCACTGGTGGAAGTACTGTATTGAAATATTGGAAACATCGAATACCTCATGATTGTACTTAGAGGAATTCTCATTTTATCTTTTACAATGTGAAGGTACATATCAGTAAAATACAGGCTATTTACTAATGACAATCCCTGAAAATGTGAATACTTACTTGCTTCAAGTGTTTTAGTGGCATCTTTTAAAATTTGTTTGAGTTTCTCCGTTTGCTCTGCATGTGGTTTTTGCTTCTTATAAGGGGTGATTTGAAATTCTGTTTTTATGCCAGTTTCTGGCGCCCATTCTTCTTCTTCTTCTTTCTTTTTTTCTTCTTTTTTAGGCTTCTTTTCTTTTTCTTCTTTAAAATGCAGAAATTTTCCTCTAATAAAAAAGTATCCAGATTCCCACCAGTTTTTATGTAGCGTAATGCCGGTATCACTGAACTCTGGCCATGAGCCTTGTGATTTTGTTGAAACAAAAACTTTTCCATCATTCACACTGATTTTGTAGTGATAATCTTCTGACTTGTGGGCTACGATGATGTGGCCGCTTGTTACATATCTACCTGTAATCATCACCTGGCCTTTTTGAAGTTCTTTATGATCTGAAACTGTGACTAGCTTATCGGTTTTGGTGCTTGCGAGTTGGATGAGGCAGTGTCGTAGACGAGGGGCGTGATTATCACCGTGTGGAGTCAGTTTTTCAAGTAATCCTTTGAATGTGGTATCATCAAGTGCTTTTTTTGTATCGATCCATTTGTAATCACTACCAGGAGGTGTTTTTGCGTACACCATTATAGCTTTTGTTGCTAAATTTGCGTAAAACATTTCATAATTTTCTACTTCCACTACTACGGATGATCGTTCCTCTTTCTTTAAATAGGAAGTTCTCCATTGCGGAAATTGGTCTTTAATGCTTCCATCTTGCTGGTACGTGATGCTTTCGAATGAACTAACTGCTTCAGCAAAATATTTTTCTTCCTGAGTTGGTGGTCTTTTGGGTTGAGGCGGAGATTTGGGTTGAGACCCGGGCGAAGGTTGTGGCTGTGGTTGTGTGCCAAATTTTGCAGTTCCGCATATTTGGCACGTATTATTACCTGAAGGATTTATGAAGGTACATGCTGAACAAGCCCAACGGAATGCGGCTGCCGAGCCAGATATTGTTTTTTCTATACCCCCGAGAGTTTCATCAGCGACCGTGATTTGAAGTTCTCGAGAACTTGAGCCTTTAATGTGAAAAACTTTTCCTCGTCGGGCTGAGCTTGATCTATGGATTGCAATAATGCTACTGTCTTCAAGTTTTACATGAACTCCATATTTATCGTACGACCATGTGCCTGGCGCAGCTTTTTGTCCGAAAGCTCCAAAAGTATGATATTCTACAAGTTTATTTCGATCATTAAATATTGCTGATGATTTTCCAATGAGTTCTTGATCTGTTTCTTCTTTCGATTTTGGCACTAGTGGAGATTTAGGTTTAGGTTTGGCTCGTTCCACAGCTCTTATGTTGGTTTCGATTGTTTTAAGTTGTTCTTTAGTGGCTAGTGTGGTTAAGGTGACCGGTTGTGAGTATTCTTGTTGGCCTAAACTTTTATGTTTTGCAACCAATCCGGCATTTTTGTTGTCAGAAAAGTTTCTTTCAATCGACACAACAGTTGTATCGCTAACTTTTGCGAGAAATTGTGTGGCGTTGTAGCTCCAGTTCGAAATTTTTTCTTGAAACAAATCTTGTGCGCTTTTATATCCCTGAATTAAATTATTTTGATTTGAAGAATGTTGAACTGCTTGTGTAATGAGGTCTTTTTCATATTTTTCAATTGCGGTTTTGATGCTTGAAGATTGTTGGTCTGTTGCCTTTATATTTTGTCGATTTATAAAGAAAACAATTGATTTGCTATAGCTTCCTAACGGTGCTAGAGACATGGAAACCATATTGCCGGATGTAAGTTTTGCATGTACGAAGTTGCCAGCATATGTCCATTGAGAGTTTTGAAGTTGGTCTTTTGTTGCCCACTCTTGCATATTTTTGTTGTTTGAAATGATGCTAATTGCTTCTTGGATCATCAATTGTTGCGGTTGCTGAGGAACTGGAACAGCAGGCTCGTCAGGCACCACAGCTGGCTCGTCAGGAACCACAGCAGGCTCGTCAGATTCTGGGTGTTCTCGTTCTTTCTTTGTACTTTTTTCGCGCTTCAGTTTTGCTTCCTCTGGTGGTGGTTGGCCTGGGCCGGGTGGTGGTTTTTTTTGCACAGCGGTTAGAATTTGATCGATGTTGGGAATTTGTGTTGCGCCAGTGATGTAAGAAAGAAGTCTGCTCAGGGTTACAACAACTTCGGCTGGTGGAAGTGCAGAGAAAAACGATGTGCCTTCAATTTTTTGGAATCTTGAAACCTGCCGTAATGTCATCTCTAAAAAAAGATTTTGTAGGGCAATGTAAAGTATTTCTTGTCCACCAATCGTAGTACTGTGAAACACTGGTTTTTCTTCTTCGGTTGAACCACTCTGAAAAAATTTAGTTTTCCATTGCTTCACAAGATTTTGCTGTGTTTTATCTTCTGCGTGGGCTTTGATTTGCTCTGTTGCCAGTGCAATGGACATTTCTGCCATGATGCGCATCAAAATTTGTTTTCCGTGTTCTTCATTTAAGGTGTGCCACCTCCAATCTGGTTGGAAAATTCTTTTTTTGTAGTGTTCGACGGTGTTTTGTTCACCGACACGGACGAGAAAATCGTTGATTCCGATGTATGTGTGGCCATCTTCAACTTTGTGTGTGAGTGTGAAGTTGCTTTTGCGGACGCTGGCCTCAAGTTGTCCAGGGTCCACTACAGATGCGCCTTGCGCTGTAAAGAATTTTATGGTGAGTGACAAGGTTAGGATTATGATTTTTATAGTTTTATTTGCCATCGCTTTCTCATGGTTTTTTAGGGGGATTACAGTTAAATTAAAATATCTCAAATTTTAAAATCAATACTCTATTGTTTGTTAAAAATATTGAAATTACTCTAAAACCTTGTTGTTATAAATTCTCTCTCACCACCTTCTCTGTACAAGTGAAAATTCTCGGAAAACCATTCGAACGCCGAAGCAAGACCTTCACCAAGCGAATATTTTGGTTCCCATTCCAGATATTTTCTGGCCTTTGAAATGTCTGCGCAACAAGAACTGTTGTTCAAATTGTTGTCCCCTGCACACGAACTCCAGTGGGCATTAATACTTTTGCCCAAAATCTTTTCAACTTCACCAACAAAATCTATCACCCGAGTAGAAATCCCTGTTCCACAGTTGAAAATGTTTTGTCCCTGCGGTTTACGCCTTGCAACACTGATAAACATGTCTACAACATCGTTTATGTATACAAAGTCTCTTGTTGCCTGAGGAGACAAAAGAAGCACAGGAACATGCCGAAAAACACTGGCAAAAACCGCTCCCAAAAGTTTGGAACGAGACTCATAATCTCCAAAAACGCAAAATGGACGTACCACATAAATTGGTAGCCCTGTAACCTGAGCCTCTCTGATACAGTACGCCGTAGATGCAACTTTTGAAACACCGTAATGGGTCAAAGGGCTTGTTGTCTCTTCTTCTCTGATGTAACCCGACCTAAATCCATATTCTTCACAGGTACCTGCTGTTACAAAACTTTCGAACCCAACCTTTTTGCAGGCCTCTAGAAGATTTACAATTCCGTGAAAGTTGTACTCATAAATCTTCTTGATATCCTTCTGGTAAAGTCTTTTACCATAACCTCCTGTGTTGAAAATCAAGTTAGGACTTATAGACTGCAAAACAGACTTTACAGTATCAGCCTCTAAAAGACTCACTCTGTGAATATCAACTTTGTAAAAATATTCATGTAGACGCCAAATATCGTCGTCTGGCTCAATTAAAACGTGAACTTCGTCACCTTGCCCCACCAACCTACGAACTATGCTGGCACCGACAAAATTGCCACCGCCAACAACAAGACATTTGCTCATGGACGGTTCCCCCTACTTCGCTTGCACAAGACTCTATCAACAACATACGGAGGTCGCGCTTTCACCTCTCTAAATATTCTAATTAAATATTCGGCTATAACACCAATCGCCAAAAGTTGGACTGTCCCCAAAAACAGCATCGCCATCAACAAAGTAAAAAAGCCTCTCGGCGCCTCTGTTGTAAAGGCAAAATATAAATAAAAAAATAAAGCAATAAAGGTAAGCGCCGCGGCAGCCATAGCAATGCCGGACACAAGTTCTAAAGGCTTGTAAGAAAAATTTACAACGGCATCCTTTGCAACGCGCATATATCCTAAAAAGCTAAACCCAGTATCACCTTTTTCTCGCTCTGGACGATCATATTTAACTCCAGTCTGCTTAAAACCTGCCCAAGCCCTTAAGCCCCTTATAAAAACATCTTTTTCGGGAAGTGATGTTATAATGTCTACAACTCGCCGATCCATCAACCCAAAAGCCCCCGCATTAAGTGGAAAATCTATGAAAGAAAGTTGCCTCATGATTTTGTAAAAACATACATAACCAATTCTTCTTATCAATGTTTCTTTCCGTTTACCCCGAATTCCATAAACAACTTTGTACCCCTCTTCCCACTTGTGTAGAAAATCTTCTATGAGCTCAGGCGGATCTTGAAGGTCGGCATCTACCAAGACAACCGCATCACCGCAAGCCTCTTTCATCCCAGCAAACAAAATCGGTTCAGGACCATCAAAATTGCGGGACATCAGTATAACCTTGACTCGTGAATCTTTATCAACTAATTTTTGGTAATTTTTTTCAGAGCCATCTGTACTACCATCATCAACAAAGAGCAGCTCAAGCTCATAAGGTAATTTTGTGAACACAGAAGCTATGCGGTTGTAAACTTCGGATAAGTTTTCTCGTTCGTTATAACATGGAACAACCACAGAAATTAGCTTCTTTTCTCTCACAACCTCTCTCCCAAAAGTCTATAGCGCAAAACAATCGGCTTGAAATTGTAAAAACAAATTTTTGTGTTGAGGTGAAAAAAGAGTACAGAAAATTCTAAAAAATCTGTACGGTAACCAGACAGAAATGGAAACATACACCCAAACATCGCATACGTTCCTCAAGCAAAATTAAAGACCAACACCGAAATGCTAAAAAGCACCACCGGATGTGATGTTATCATAAAGCACTTTTTAAGCAAGGCCAGGAAACTTACAAAAAATATCTGTCATTACAACTTTTTCCGATTACACACCACGTGAGCATGATGTGCTCCAAAAGGAAGCCAAGAAATATATCGCTCCAAAGGTCTAAACATTCGCGCAAAACGAGGAAAAAAACAATAAAAAAAAGTTTTCACACTACCATAATTTTTCAAAATTTTTCTCGCATAAAGCGGGTAAAGCATTTTTGCACTTTGATCCAACGGATGCGTTTTAAAAACATAGTGAGCAATTGGATTTAAGGGATTAATATCGAACAAAATAAATACACCATCTTTCTTCAAAACTCTAAATATTTCATCCAACCAATGCCTGTGTTCACAAAAGGGAATATGATGGAAAACACCAGCCGCAAAAATCATCTCAAATTTAGAGTCTTCGTATGGAACCACTTCCCTATCAATGACAGAAAATGAAATATCAGAAAAATGTTTTTGCGCCGCCTCAATACTTTCCAAAGATGGATCGGTGCCAAAAACACGCGCTTTTGGGAAATATGACCTCATGTACGAGGTCATAAGTCCATCACCACAACCGTAATCCAAAACACTGAAATTACGATCCTTGAACTCCGGAAGCCAAAGGCTCAATTTTTGAACTTTGTATAAGGCAAAATATTCCGAAGTTTCTCCAGACAGCCACAGCAACTTATCCTGCTTTTGCCTGTATCCATGCACAAATTCATCAAATTCGAATCTGCACCGGTGCTTTCTCTCTTTCTCTTTTTCCCCCTGCAAAGCCCCACTTCTCCCTAAAGCAAAACTCTCTCATCATCAGACTCTTCCATAGATGACACAATATCCTTGACATGCTCAACACTATCTTTATGAACAACCAATGTCACATCAGACGTCTCCACCAAACACAAATCATCCGTACCACAAAAAACTACCGTTTTGGCCCCAGCACGGGCCAAATTGCCTTGTCCCTTAAAGCTAAAAACCTTTGTTGTTTCAGAATTTTCTTTTTCGGCTGACAGAAAGGAGTATAGATTTCCAACATCGTTCCACCCACAATCACATTCAACCAACATCAAATTGTCGGCTTTCTCTGCAATGGCATTATCAAAAGAAATCTGTGGAACAGAGTTATAATTTCCTCCACCAAGAATCGCTTCTTCTACACTGTCCCAAAGCTGTGGAGCCTTTTCTTTTGCCGTTCCTACAATCGTTGAAACTCTTCCAACATAAATGCCAGTATTCCAGTAAACATTACCACCGACAATCAAATCCTTCGCCATTTTTCTGTCAGGCTTTTCCAAAAACTTTGTTACTGAAAAACATTCTTGAAAATCTTCATTATCTTTAATCCTGACATATCCATATCCCGTCTTGGGACTGTCGGGCTTCACACCTAAAAGAACAATGGAATTACACTGCCGCGAACATTTTACTGCCCGATTTAGTGATTCCCTAAATTTTTCATCGTCACTAACAACGTGATCAGATGGAAGGAAAACAATTACAGGATCACTGTCTCTAACGCAAGACTTATTCAAAAGTCTGGCGCAACTTAAAAGCATTGCTCCAGCAGTATTTCTTGCCTCTGGTTCACGTATAAAAATATCAATATTCCTGTACAGTAAATCTTCGGTAAAGGGAAAGTAGTACGGAGGAGCCACAACCCCCATACGGTTTTCGTCAGAAAGTAAAGGTAAAATCCTATCGATGGTGCTTTCCAAAAGCATTTTACCACCAGAAAATCTAAGAAATTGCTTTGGTTTTTTCTTCCTGCTAATCGGCCACAGACGTTTTCCACCACCACCAGAAAGAATCACAAAGTAAACTTCCATTTATCAGCTCCGAAAAACTCAAGCCACTATTTCGATTTCCACATGACGTCATTGGATAGCAATAAGATTAAAATATGTCCATGCCCTCACAGCCCCCAAATATCGTCCACCTAACATCCAGCTGTTCAAAAGAGCCCTAGACTTGCCTGATTTTACTCGGTTGGAAAGATTGCAAAAATTTTTGAAAAAATTTTTTTTATTTTTTAGCCAGGAATCTATCGGCACACCAAAACCAACTTTTCTTCTGTATATCACATCATTTTGCAAAAGCCCTTCTGCTGCCTTTTTAAGCACAAATTTTCTACCACCCAAACCAAGCTTAAACTTTGAGGGAATATTTAAGACAAATTCAACCAATTTATGGTCTAGAAATGGCACTCGAGCCTCAACGCCGTTGGCCATGGACATTTTGTCTGCACGCATCAAAAGCAGTTCAGGCAATCTTTGCTTGAGCTCTAGGTATGTCATTTTTTGACAAAAATCTGACTCAGGAAACTTTCTCGATATCCTAGACATGTGGTAATCGATGTTAGAGTAACTCGCTAAATCCTGCCTTATTCCACTGAAAATCATGGATACGACAGAATCACTTTCTTCCATTGACGCAAAAACACCTAAATATCTTTTGTCACGATCAGAAAGTGCGGTTGCGCCTCCCCAAAAAATTTCTCTTCCCAAAGACCAATTTTTCAGACAATGCTCAACCCAAGAATCTTTAGTTAAAGCACTCCTAAAAGCCTTATGAATTGGAAATTTTAAAGCATTTGGCATCCAACAAAGAGCTCCGTTCAGAAACCTGTCCGCACAGTACATTTTTTTATAGAAATCGTATCCCATAAAAAGCTCATCTGCACCCTCACCAACTTGCACAACGGGCACACCACATTCGCGAGCCATTTTGGTAACAAAGTAAAATGGAATGCAAACTGGATCTGCAAGAGGTTCATCAAGCTGATAAACCATTTTTTCGAAAAAATTAAAGGCCTTAATTTCGTCGATAACAATTTCGTAATGTTCCGTTCCAAAATGCTTAGCAACTCTTTTTGCCCAACTTCTTTCATCCCTTCCCTTGCTGCCTTCGATGTGTATGTTAAAAGTCTTTATTTTGGCGGAATTTTGGGCCATCAAACCCACAAGAAAACTTGAGTCTAGTCCACCAGAAAGAAGTGCTCCCACAGGAACATCAGACAAAAGCCTCTTTTTTACAGATTCTTTCAGCAGATTCCGAACACCGCTTACACAAAAATCCAAACTTTCAAAATCTTTTTTCCCGTTTTTTTCTATTGCAGATAACGGTGAATACCATTCCTCAAAAATGGGCTCACATTCATATTTTACCCTACATAAAAAACCGGCTGGAAGTTTGTAAATTCCTCTGAAAATCGTTAAAGGCCCTGGAGTAACCATAAACGTTAAATACTTTTCCACAGCCGACTCAGAAAACTCACGCTTTATCCAATTTAATTCCCATAAAGCCTTAATTTCGGAAGCAAAACTAAGTTTTTGTCCTTGCAAAGAAAAGTACAGCGGCTTTACACCAAATCTGTCTCTTGCCAAAAAAAGCTCGCGAGATCGAGAATCAAAAATTGCAAATGCAAACATGCCATCGAGATGATTCAGACAATCAGCTCCCCACTCAAGATAAGCATTAACAACGCTCTCTGTATCAGAATTTGTGGTATATCTATGGCCAAAAGATTCTAATTCAAATTTCAACTTTGGATGATTATAAATTTCTCCATTAAAAACTATTGTTATAGCCCCATCTTGAGAATGAAAGGGCTGCCCTGCTTTTTCGGAAAGATCCTGAATACTAAGCCTTCTGTGCGCAAATCCAACCCCACACTTTTCACTTACCCAAACGCCACTTCCGTCGGGTCCACGATGTGCCATTTTCTGTTGCATTGCATCCAAAAGATTTTTAGCATTGTCAGGAAATCTTCCCTGAAGACAATAAAAACCGGCTATCCCACACACAAGTCAAACTTTCGTAAGTCTTTACGGTCAAAAATGTGAAAACCGCCTCCCAAACGAGCAAGTCTGTTAACTTGCAAACTCATTTCAGTCGCACAAATTATTCTGAAAATATTTTTTTTATTTTCTTCATCAAATTTTCTACTGAAAAAAGCCTTCAAGACTTCTGTGTGTCCTTTATCTTGAAACGAAGTTTTTTCATCACAATCATTTTCAAAACCGTAACTACGCAAAGATAAAAAGTCATTCATAGCAATCGATTTTCCGTCGAAAAAGATTTCCATACGCTCCTTGGGCGTTTTAAGGCTCCCAACGGAAGTGTAGGTCAAATTCGCAACCGATCCATCTTGAAACGAAAAGTTTGCACAAAAATTCTCGGAAAAGGTGCTGTTTGGGAAAGCCTTGTTTGCCACAGCAACAGAAACAGATGTCGGCATTGATTTTGTCAAAACCAAAAAAAGCTCAAAAATATGACATGCTTCTCCGATAATTCTCCCGCCATTTCTTGGATCTTCGAGCCAATGATTTTTCGGAATTTGCCCCACATTCATCCTGTAATCAATTACAATCGGCCCTGACCGCTCCTCAAGACAATCTAGAGTTTTAGAAATGAATGGAGAGTGGGAACGGTTAAAATCAACGCAGTATCTAAAATCGTTATTTTCATCAAAAAAAGCCCTCAGCTCCCTAAGTTCGTCAAAAGTTACAGCAGCAGGCTTCTCACAAAATACAGTTTTTCCCGCTTTCATCGCCGATAACGCCTGGTTTGTATGAAACCGATGTGGCGTTGCTACAATCACCGTATCAATTGAATTATCCAACAAAACATCGTCATAATTTGTCGTAAAATTCGGAATATTGAACTGCCTGGAAAAATTAAGTGCACCGTCTGCCGATCTTCCAACAACACAACTAACATTTACATCTGAAATGCTATTTAAAATCGGCAAAAGTTTGGTTTTTGCAAAACCCCCAGCACCAACAATGGCAACATTAAAAGTATCCTTTTTATGCGTAAAATTAGTTTTCTTTCCAAGCTTCATTGATTTGGGGACAAAAGCCTTGTCCATGTAAGAAAAAACTATTCCGATTGGCTTTTCTTTTTTCAAATAATCGTAAGCGTTGGAAGCCTTTTCTAAAGAAAATTCCTTGGAAATAAGTGGAAGAACATCTAACTTTCCATTTTCTATTAAATCCAATGCAAATTTCATATTTCTATTTTCTGTCCAGCGTACAAACTCATAGGGATAATCGAGCCCAGCATCCTCGTATTTCCAATCATATCTTCCTGGCCCATAAGAACATGAAATTAAAAGGTCCAATTCCTTTTGGTAAAACAAATCCCTAGAAAAATCCAATTTTACATCACCGATAACAACAACCTTGCCTCGACGCCTGGTGAATTCAATGGCCTTGTCCACAACTTTGCCACTTTGTGAAGACGCCGTGATTATGGTGACATCAACACCTTTACCCTCAGTTTCTCGCTCCAAATTTTCTTTATTTTTTTTATCTACAGCTTTAAAACATTTCGTACACCCAAGCTTTTTTCCAATATCCAAACGCTCTTTTTCCAAATCAATTCCAAAAACTCTGCACCCAGCAATTTTTAGCATCTGAACTGTTAAAAGCCCAACCAACCCCAAACCAATCACACAAACATTGTCTCCGAGCGAAACACCAGCCCTGCGAACTCCCTGCATTGCAACTGCGGCCATTGCCACAACACTCGTTTCTCTGAGATTTTTTGTGGAATTCAGCCTCACAACCAAATTTTTAGGAACAACGACAAATTCACCATGAACAGCAAATCCAGAACCAGCACAGGTAACCCAATCACCGGCCGAAAAGCTTGAATTAAAAGACGCTTTGACCACTTGCCCAGAACACGAGTATCCAACACAAAAACTTTTTTTAAGAGCACCCTTGATCATAGATGCGGCATAAAAAATACCGTTGTCACGTAAAGCTCCAAACACTTTTGTAGCCGAAGTTTTAAAACTACCAAAAACTTTACTGAAAATAGATCTACTCGAAGACCTTACCGTCGCCGCCTCTGTGCCAGAACTTATGAATGAATAATGCACTCTCACAAGAACCATGCCATCAGACAGAGGAGGTATCGATACATTCTTTACGCTTATCTTCCCCTTTGTCACAAAGACTTGTTTCATGCTCCTTTTTCTCCCAAAAATCGCTGCCAAAATTACCTAACCGATACAAAAAACCGGTCGGATCAATTACTTTTTTCCCATCTAACGCACTTTTTCTAAGTATTTTAAATTCCTTATGCGGCACCAAAATCAAAACAATATCAGAACATTTAATGCCCATAAAAAAATCAACAACAACTTTTAATCCATGCATCTCTAAAACAGAAGTTTCTAAGTTCGGCTCACAAACTTTGACATGACAAAGAGATTTTTTCTCACTTAGATTTTTTGCGATTTTTAGCGACGGTGACTCTCTTAGATCGTCAACATCGGGCTTATATGTAACCCCTAAAACAAGAACTTTTGGCAACCGCTCGAACTTTGAAAAAAAACTTTTACATAAGGTCTCGGCCTGATTACACAACCTTATTGGCACATCGTCATTAAGCCTTCTGGCAGATTTAATAAGCTCGGTTTTTTCAGGAAAAGCATTAACTAAAAACTGTGGATCAACTGCAATGCAGTGCCCCCCAACTCCAGGCCCGGGACGTAAAATATTAATTCTGGGATGATGATTAGCCAATTCTATCACGCGATGCGTGTTAATTTTTGCCTCACCACACATTTGAGCAACTTGATTTGCAAAAGCAATTTGAACATCTCTACAACTATTTTCTACAAGCTTTACCATCTCTGCTGTCTCTAGATCTGTCTCATGTAAATCGCCTTTTGAAAAAGCTTTATAGAAAAAACAAGCTTTTCTTGCACACTCCCTTGTAAAACCACCTATGACACGATGGTTTTCTACAAGCTCCTTTGAAATGGCCCCTGGAATAACTCTTTCTGGACAATGGGCAACAAAGAAATCTTTTCCAACCTTTAACCCACTTTTTTGTTCAATTTTTTTTGCCAAAATTCGGGTAACCCCCACAGGAACGGTAGATTCTAGAATCACAACATTGCCAGGTCTTATCACTTTTGAAACATTTTCCGCTGCACCAAAAACAGCACTAAGATCAACTTTTCCATTTTTTAGAGGAGTTGGGACACAAATTAAAAAATAATCCGCCGGCTCTAATATTTTCCCCACTGAAAAAACACCATTTTTTAGAACATCTTTGAGAAAATCGTTTAACTCTTCTTCCAAAAGAATCGAACTCGAGTTATTTATCTTCTCGATTCTCTCTTTGCTGATGTCTTGTCCATAAACACGAAAATCCGATTTCGCTGCGATTACAGCTGTTGGAAGCCCTATGTACCCAAGACCAATTACGGAAACACTTCTAAAGTCCCTCAGAACTGGTTTAAAGCACATAGAAATTCACTTCGAAACCATTAAAAGCAAGATGGAAACTTACTTTGGAGAATACGTACAATTCGCGGCGAAGCAAGACCATCACCAAAAACGCTTTTAGAAACACCTTTGAAGGACGTAATTTTATCTGGAGAACAAAATTGCTCCAATGCACTCAAAATTTTGTTTTCATCAAAACCCGTTAAACAAATCAATCCGTCCGAAATGCCCTCTGTTCGCTCTGTCACTTCTCTGACACAAACAACTCTTTTTCCCAAACTCACACCTTCCTCCTGAAGCCCTCCAGAATCGGTCACAATGCAAGTTGACATCGACAGAAGGTAAACCATATCAACGTACGCAAGAGGGTCGCACAACAAAATCCTGTCACAAAATCGGTTGGTTTTTAACCAAGAAGAAGTATCTTTTACATTGGGATTTGGATGCCTTGGATACACAACAGAAATATCCTTATTTTCAGCAACAAAATCTCCAATAACGTGGCATGCTCTTTTAATTCCGCCATCAAAGCCCTCGCGTCTATGAAGCGTGAGAACGACAATCTTTTGACCATTTCCTGAGTTTTCTTCGACAAAATCCTTAACAAAATCAGAAACCTTTAGCGTTCCATCCTCAATTCTTTCCAAAACATTTTTTAGTGCATCGACAACTGTATTTCCAACCTTAAAAACACAAGATTCGTCAACACCTTCAGAAAATAAATTTTGTAGAGCAATTTCTGTTGGAGCAAAATGCAAAGAGCTAAAAATCCTCAACGCCTGCCTGTTGGCCTCTTCTGGAAACGGAGACGATAAAACCCCAGTTCGCAAACCAGCTTCAACATGAGCCACAGGTATTTTGAGCAAAAACGCTGACATTCCCGCACACAAAGCCGTTGCCGTATCTCCCTGAACAACAACCAAAGCAGGCTTAACTTTTTTGTAGATGTTTTGAAACTGAGATAAAAGTTTGCAGGACAAATCAACCAAAGACTGGCCAGGAACCATCACATCCATTTTAAAGTCAGGCTCAATTCCGAATACTTTTAAGGCTTGTTTTGATAAGTTTGCCTGTTGAAAAGACGCACAAGCAGAAACCTTTGCACCAACCTCTTTTAGAGCAAAATAAACCGGAGCCAGCTTTATTACCTCCGGCCGAGATCCCATAACAACTAAAATCCCTCCGGCCTGCAATCGCCATCCTCCCAACGGATTATGCAAAAATAATCCACTTGATTAACTGCCACAACGATATCACTGTACAAGTTATCAGAATTAACACCGAAACAACTTTCAAGAACATCACTCTCGCCTTTTTTCTCTCTACTTTCACCCTTTCCAACCAGTCTTTTAAATGCCAATCGGTATAATGAACTCTTCCCGTCACGTAGTCTTCATAGTACCATTCCATTCTACTTGCCGCTTTGGGAAGCTCAAACTTTTTATATATCTTTAAGCCATCAAGCAAAGTTTCTCTTGCAGAGCTAAATTTATAACACCTTAATAAATCGCAAGCTAAATTTAATCGAACATTTATCCAAGTTGGTTCTAGTTGCAGTGCCTTTTCCAAATAATGAATAGACTTTCCGACATCGTTATTATCACTAAATAAAATCGAAAGCATGTAATTGCAGTCAACTCTGTTAGGGTCTAACGCTAACGCTTTTTCTACCAATTCGCGTTCTTTGGTAGGGTCCCCGAGTAACACATAATCTGCATATGCCCTCCAAAAAAGAGCGTCAACATTGTTTGGATCAACATGTATCGCTCTGTCCAACGGCGGAAAAGCTAGCTTATCATCTTCAGATGCATCAAGATACAAAACACCTTTTTGGATAAGAAGATCTACATCATCAGGATTTTCTTTTAATTTCTTTTCCAGCTCATCCAACAAGGCATAATCTTTTTCCGTTCCAAAGCGCAGTATCACGCCACCGCTCTTACCTCTAATTATCAAAAGATCCCCCAAGCTCCTCTAATTCATCTTTCATCTCTTTCAACCAACATCACTTCCCTCGCCCAGCACGCATTTTATTAATTTTTTCAATTTTAAATTTCATCGACTTGTCCAGTTCCATAGTACGTCCAGTTATGTAAAATTCTATGTATTCTTCCATAATGGAGGCATCCGAAGCAATCTCAATTTCCTCTGGATGTGACTGGACGTAATAGGCCAAATCTTCAGCTTCGTCAAGTCGACCTTGAGCCATAAACTTGCTAATCAATTTCACTTTTAAAAAAGGCCAAAACGGTTCAAGTTTTATTGCAATTTCCAGGTGCTTAACCGCACGCTCTACATCATCCTCAATGTAACAAACAATATCTGAAAGCAGAGAGTGACAGTCTGCTCTTTTATCATCAATACTCAGGGCCAGAGTCAACATATCTATTGCCTGAAACATTTCAGCAATCAAATGGTATTGGGCCTCAGAAAACCAAAAAAGAGCATCAACATTACGAGGCTCTAATTTAAGCGCCTGCTCAAAACATTTGATTGTATTGTCTACGTCCTCAAAGACATGGAAATATAAAAAGCCCTTTTCAACAAAAGCTTTTACATTCTTGGGATTGACAGCAAGAACTTCATCCAATTCAGAAATTCTCTCAATCCCTCTATTAACTATTCCTATCTTCCCTCTCCCCCAAAGAAACTCATATGTAAATAATAAACTACATTTGTCTACAAGAAATCGTACCCAATAGAATGTTAATTTTTGCCACGTGTTCAACTAAACCATTTACAATAAATTCGCGCATTACTTATTAAAAATTTAAAGAAACTTGTATAAAATTATTGTTAATAATGCAACGAATAATGCGATAACAAATACGCAAAACCTACTAAGATACCCCTCAGGGATTTCCCCTATCTTCTCTAGAACTTTTTCAAAATCCTGCCTTGAATACTCTGTACGTCCTGTGATATGGTCTTCGAAATAAACTGCGATTTCATCGGCATCCTGAGGCAATTCCAGAAATTCGCACAAATTCAAACCATCCTCAGCTACTTTTTTAGCTTCGGCAAATTCAAATCTGTTCATCAATCTTCCTATAAACCTCATTCTAGGACCAGGCCAAGACGGCTCTAGCCGAATTACCATTCTGGAATGATACTTCACCTTAGAAAAATTTCTGGAAAGATTCTCTGAATATATCTCTGTTAAAAGATCATGACAATCGGCGCGATTGGGATCTATTTTTAACGCCTTTTCAAGTAACGATATTTCTTTTAGATCATCCCCCACAAGGTGATAATCTATTTTTGCAAGCCAAAAAAGTGCATCCACATTATCAGGCTCTAATTCTAGAGCCTTTTCTAAAGGTGGAATAGCCTGCTTATCATCTTCAAAATAATCAAAAAACAAAAAGCCCTTCTTTACTAATAGTGCCGTATTTTTTAGGTTTCTTTTAAATTCTTCATTTAATCTTGCTATAAATTTTAAACACTCAGAATCACTGTAAAAAACATAATTATTAGACATTGACAAGTTCCCTACTTGGCCAAAGCATCCTTAACAACTTCTTCTATTTCTCTGGCCAACTTTGTAATCCAATCGTGATTTCTTTTTTCCAGGGCCCTTGCATAATACTGCTTTGTTTTCTCACTAAATGACATTTTCTTTAAATTTTTAGATTTTTGAATAGCCTCATTTAAATGATGCTGTGCCTTCTCAATATCAAATTCTTCATGCAAAAAATAATTTCCCATATTTATGTGTGGTGCTATCCAAGACGGGTTCTTTTCCAGATCCCTTTCGATCGAATACTCATGCCATTTCCGCCACCCTCTGTACAAACCCTCAACAGCACAAATCATTAAATTTTGATACTCAAGATTCTCTTCATCGATAATGAGAGCCCTTTCCAAAACCTCCTTAGCGCTTTGTGCATCACCACGACCATAAAGATGTGTCCACGCAAGCCAATAATAAGCCTCAATATTAATATTTTTATCAATTTCGATAGCCCTTTCTAATGCAGGACCAGCTTCTCTCGGGCCTTCGAAAACAACTGCGCATAAAGCCCCAAATTCGACTAATGCACCAACATCTTTTGGATTACTCCTTAGGTGTTCACTCAAAATATTATATCTTTCCAAATCCCCAGAAGATCCAAGCTCCATGGACAAATCAAATCCATAGTATTTACTGTTATAATCACATCCAAAAAAAACCTTCCTTACAAGATTGCTGAAAATACCAACTAATGAACTATTGTAACTATGACCCTTATAATTGATATCACGAGAAAGAATTGGAATGAGACAAGAGTGATCATATTTTAGTCTAAATTTCTTATAATATCTTTCCATGCATTGTTTGAACTTTATCCGTTCCAGCCCATATTCAATATCTCGGGCAATTTCAACAGCCCTGCCCGCACCTGCAAAATCTCGTAATAAAAGCCTGTGTTTGCCAATCATGATATGCGACACTAACCACCCTGGATGTTTTTCTTTCACCATCAATATACTCTCTGCGTTTTTTTCTACATTCCAAAGAAACTTTCGTTCAAAAATTCTGACCATCATGATCTGGAGCTCATAACATTTTCCATCTAACCGAAGGGCCTTTTCCAGTATCTTTATTGCTCTTTCCAAATCTATTGGATGTAAGTAAAAGAGTGTTACAACCAACCAAAAATGAGCTTCAATATTTTTAGGCTCAATTTCAAGGGCACGATTCAAAGCTTTTTTTACTTCCCTAGAACCCTCGAAAATAACCGAACATAGGGCTCCAAATTCAACTAACGCATCTACATCATCAGGATTTTTATTGAGATGCGACTTCAATTCTTCAAAACGGTCAACATCTTCATACCAACCAAGATGCATCTTTAAACTAACGAGCTTTTCCTCTTCCCTCCGTCTTCTTTCTTCAATTTTGTCCTCTCCATCAGCTGATATTGATTTGTAACTGTAAGTAGTATCTCTTTCTGAACTCTTTTTCCAAAAACTCATTTTTCTTAGCATTGATTTAACAACACCAATATCCGAATTTCGCTCTTTGGCTTCAATAACCGAAGAAAGAATATATGCACCTGAAACTTCTACCAAAGCTTCCATAAAAATTCTGTAATATCTCTCTGTTCTTCTGCTGTAAAATCTTTTTTTTACCAGCAAATCTTCTAGCCTGTACGCATCTCTCAAAGCACATTTTGCACCACTAATGTTATTGTGATGTAAAAATGCGTGCCCAAGGTTTATATAAGAAGCAACAAATGACGGATATTTTTTAACATAATCAATTGCCAACTCAATCTGTACGTCGTGAACAAGGTCTATGGCTTTAGCCAGAAGATATTGTGTATCAAAATTATCTATATCGAGTAAAACAGCTTTCTCTAGATACTTTTTGGCACTCCCACCATCAGAACAGTCAAATAAATACGTTCTACCAATCCAGTAGTATGCCTCAATATTCTTATCATCCAACTCTATAGCTTTTTTCAAAGCTATAATCGCGTCTCCAGGCCCTTCGAAAACAACGGAACACAATGCTCCAAATTCAATCAACGCATCCACATCATCAGGATTACGCTCTAGATGCTCATCAAGTTCGTATAAACGAGCCTTTTCCTCCAAGGATCCAAAGCGCAGTATTACGCCACCAATCTTCCCTCTAATTATCAAACTATCCCTCGAGTTCCTCTATCTCATCTTTCATTTCTTCCAACCACTCTTTATCAATACCTGCCCTACCTGTAACACAATTTTCATAGTATGAATCATAATCAGTCTTAATTTCTGGTTTTATAGTTTTATTCACTGTACACATTGCTTGCTTTATTTCTTTTCTAGCCTCATCCAATCTCCGCTCCTTAATCAGATAACGGATTAAGGAAATTCTTGGAAATGGCCAATTAGGCTCTAATTCTATAGCCTTCTTATAATGATTTTCTGCCAGTGTTTTTTGGTTAAATTCATAATATAATATTGATGCTAAGAAGGTATGACAATCTGCCCTGAAAGGGTCTATCTTTACTGCCTCCTCTAATACCGTTCGTGTTTTATTTTCATCACAAAACTCATGATAATATGTTTTAGCAAGCCAAAAGCGAGCTTCAGTATTATCAGGTTCTAACTCAATAACACGGCCCAAACATTCCGTAGCCTCTTCAGGACTCATAAATGGGCCACCGATGCACAAAAATCCTTTTTCTAAAAGAGCTTCAACATCGTCATGGTTATCACTAATCCTTTTTTCTAAAACTTGCATTCGCTCATTTTGCTTTGCACTCCCGCGCCCTCTGCGCCCAAAGTGCTTTTCACTGTAATTCATTAGCCATATTAATTACTCTGAACTTATGTAAAAACAGCCCACTTAATTAACTGCCACAGGAAAATGGCCGCACAAATTGCCAGCACAAATTTCAATATAAACTTTGAAACTATCGCCCTCACCCTCTTTTCCTCTGCGTCCACCCGCTCCAACCAGTCTTTTAAATGCCAATCGGTATAATGAACTCTTCCCGTCACGTAGTCTTCATAGTACCACTCCATCCTACTTGCCGATTTGGGAAGTTCAAACTTTTTATATATCTTTAAACCATCAAGCAAAGTTTCTTTTACAGCTATAAAGTCACAACACCTCAAAAACTCATCAACCAATTTTATCCTAACATATATCCACGTTGGCTCTTGTTTCAGTGCTTTTTCCAAATAATGAATAGACTTGTGTGGATCGCTGTCTCTAAAGACTGTTGAAATAATAGAATTGCAGTCAGCTCTGTCAGGATCTATTGACAAAGCTTTTTCCAACAACTCACGTCTCTTTACATCGTCACCAAGTAAAGCCAAATCTGCATATGCCCTCCAAAAAAGTGCATCAACATTCTTTGGATCAATCTGTATCGCTCTGTCCAGCGGCGGAAAGGCCATTTCATCATCTTCAAATGCATCGAGACACAAAAAACCTTTTTGGATAAGAAGATCTACATCATCAGGATTTTCCTTCAGCTGCTCTTCTAACTTATTCAATAATACGCAACACTTTTCTGTTATAGATATCATGAAAAGATATTCCAAATTACCATGAAAATAGTAGTAACCACTAAAATAGCACTCAAGAAAAAATACCAAATTCTTCTGTGTATCCTTTTGAGGCAAACATTAAAATCGTACTTTGTGTAATAGGCCCTTCCGGTAACAAAATTTTCTATGTAAAAAGTCTTCCTATCCGCATCCACAGGCAACTTAAATTCATTGAATAGCCTTAAGCCTTCCAACGTTTCGGATCTAGCCTTAAGCAAACGAAAACTCATTATTAAAAGATCGACAAACCAAAGGCGAATATTTGGCCAATTTGGCTCCAAACGCACAGCTTTCTCTAAATTTTCCAAACACCCACTGCTAAACCCTTCAATGGAAAACAAAACAGACGCTAAAAGATAACGACAATCGGCACGATTTGGATCAACCTTCAAAGCTCTTATTAAAAACTTTTCAGCGGAACTCATATCACCGATACAGTAAAAATGCATACTTGCAAGCCAAAATAAAGCATCGATATTATTTGGATCAAGCTCAATAGCCTTTCTTAAAGCGGGTTCAGCCTCACCGTCATCCTCAAAAATTGTTACACATAAAAAGCCCTTTTCGATTAGCAAGTCCACATTATTAGGCTCATTTGACAATCGCTTATTAATACTCTGCAAATACCTATGGTCTTCTACACTTCCGAATCTTCTGTCAGCAACCATATCTTCTATATATCCCAAACATTAGGAAAGAGTATTTTACCTTCTCCAAAATAAAAATTTCTTGAAAAAACTATAAATCCAATGAAAAATCCGATGAAAAAATGATTTTTCCCTACTAACCCTCAAATCCCTAAGTAAACTCGACAAATCATTTTTTGTATAATGCCCAATACCTGTAACATGCAGTTTATAAAATTCATCCATAAACAGATATTTGGGCTTGAACACAAGGCCTATTTCATCTAATCTCAAACCATCGTTTAAAATGTTTTCCGCCATTCCACTAAAACCAAACTCTGCAAGGATATTTGCAAACCTAATCCTTTGTCCAATCCAATATGGCTCAATCTTTATAGCCCTCTTCATATAAATAATTGCTTTTAAAAAACTCACAATTCTGTTTTGCGTTAAAAAAAATAAAATTTCAGCCAACAAAGCAATACACTCTACGCCATTTTTATCTATTTCTAGGGCTTCTTCAAGCACATCTTTTGCCTTATAAACGTCTCCATATCCATTGTAATAAACATTTGCCAAAAGAAACCGTGCGTGAATATTTTTTTTATCTAACTTAATAGCTTTTATGATTGCAGATGCAGCTTCGGAAGGCTTTTCAAGATCGTAAAATAGCAAAAACCCCTTTTCTAAAAGTAATAAAAGATCAGCTCCGTCTTTTAGCAATTTTTTATTGATAAGATCCAAACGTGCTAATCCACTTTTGTTCATAATTCAACAAATCCTCATCATACATTCATCACTCAACCATTAACGAAAATAGCAAATACCATCAATAAACATTGTACCTATATAAATTTGATATCTATGCAAACCCATAAACCTATGAATGATATTACTAGATAACAACGGATCTATGTGTTTCACTGCCCCCCTTATCACAACGGGATAGCCATTTATAATTCTACATAATTCATAACCACCATTTTCCGCTATTTTTCCTAGATTCCACGCACTTCTCGCAATACCTACAAATGCATCAGAAACTTCCTTTGTCATTGTCATCATTTGATCTCTCTTAGGATTATCTAAAAGTCTAGTTGTTTCACTCAATAAATGGAGCCTATGTTTAGCGGCTCCAATTATGTGATCCCACTTATAGCTTTTTAAAACTCTCATTGGCTTATCAACTATTTCCAAAATATATTCCTTACATTTTACTCCTTGTCCACCAACCTCCCTAGCTCCCTCAGAAACACGCATAATCTCAGTATGATTTGGATTTAGTAGA
>JBHPCE010000004.1:0-28698 GCA_042576345.1 Candidatus Babelota bacterium
AGACACACTTTTTAAAAGAGCTTTATCTATAGAGCCTTCCATTACAAAGTGTTCTGGATTGTCTCCCATGGCTTCAAAATTTGCTGTTTTGAACTGTGCGCATGTTTATATTTTTTTGTTAAAATCCAGCCTGCCGTGCTTTCTATGGGGAATGTGCCGAGATTATTGCTGTCTCCAAATTCGGAGAAAAATCCAATTCTGTTTCCTTTAATCAAAGTCTTAAAGCTTGCTTCTGGTCCAAATGGATCGTCTTCGCGGTTAGGATTTTCTGCAGGGTTCCAGCTAGCGCGTAGGCATTTAGTGCCGCCCAAGCCTCTGTTACTTTCGGCTTTCAGGAAGCGTTTTACTGCAACAAGTTTGTAGTGTCTTCCGTAAACGGCTGTTGGATCTTCGTAATCACCGATTTTTGGCATTTCCCAGTAGCACTTTAAACCTTGGCCATTGTCGAAGTAATAATCGGATGAGCTTGAGACAGTTGTGTAATCGATATTATCTGCTGCTTTAGTCTGAACCGTAGCGATACTTTCTTTCCATGCGTTATTTGGATCGCTTACCGCTTTTCCTGTTTTATCTATGTAAACTTTTTCCTGTACAGCGGATAGTAGGGCGACCATGGTTCCTGCTTCTGGTGCTTCTTCATGAGGCTCACCCATAAATCCAGCTTGCCAGTCTTCCGCTGTTGCTGCGGCTATAACTTGTAATTCTGCGGTGGTGGCAGCCGAAGCCATTCCAAGGATTACCTCGTCGGCAAATGCTTTCAGTTCTTCATCCGCTTGAATTGCTGACCATTCATTCCAATTTGAGGTGGTTTCAGAGACCCAGTGTTGAACTTCACCGATCAAGAAAGAACGGTCTTCATCCGTTTGAGCAGATTCAACTGCAGAAAGATATCCACTCAGGCGAGCTCTCTGACTGACTTCTTTTGTTCTTAGATCCGCTAGGCGTTTTGCAAAGTCGGAAAGTTCAATTACTTGGAATGTTTCCCAGGACGAAGGTACAAGTCTGTCTCCGCGCATCATTCCTGCAGGTCTTCCTGTTGCTGCATCCAAGGTACTTAAAAGCTTGTCTACTTTTCCAACAGAAAGATATCCTCCGGTTCCTCCCTCAGCTACGCTACGGCTTCTTAGTGATGCTTTTGCAGGGGAGCCTTCAACAATGAATTGAAATTTCGGTGAAGTTGTGGTGTACTGCACGAATTCTGCAGGCATTCTAATGTTTCCGGAATCGCGAATTTGAAGTTTACATAAATTTCCTGTGGCCAAAATTTCTTTGACCCAGTTTGATTGAAATTCTGTAAAGCCTGTTTCTTCTGCAACTGAAATATCAAGACTTGCTGCAGCTTCCAAAAGGTCTGTGCCGTCGGCTTTTATGTGGTAAAGATCAATATTATTAACCGTTTCTTTAATGGCTCTCAGGTAATAAGAATCTCCACGTCTGTCGGTCCATTTAAGAACAACTCTGGCGCCGTCATTTAATACTTCACCAAAAGGTGTGATGTAGTTTCTTTTCAGACCATTAAACTCTATTTTTACTCTGTCGGTATCTGATCGAGCTGTTATTCCAAAAGATTCATCAAGTTTTGTGAATAATTCTTCCAAAAGCTTTGTCAAGGCAGTGTTTTGCACAAATGAGTTCCAGATTTCTTCGGATTCTTTTTTTTCGGTGATAAAGTTGTCGACTTCCGAAATCAACCACTCAATATCATCATCACCACGAACTTGAACGGTGAGTTCTCCGTACATTTGAACTCGCCTGATGTCGTCCTTTTGGTTTCTCAGTTGAGTTAAAGATTGATGGAATGGTTCTATGCGAATAAATTCAAAAGTTGTTGCATTGTCTTTGGGGAGGGGCGGGAGGTTAGACTGCGTTACATCCACTACACGAATGAATCCGTTGTCGATATCCATCCTGAAATAACCATTTCTTGTTACGTCATAAAGCATGCTGCGAAAGGAAAATGTATCTAAAATATCGGGGCTTTCGATTATTTCTGTCATTAAAATTTGGGCCGCCAAATTTTGTTCATCGGCAAATCTTATATCTCTACCTCTACTTGTTTTCATTGGAGGAGCAAATGAAAGTCTGGAACCTCGTTTTCTGGCAACGTCGGCCCAAGACGTTACATCTTCTGCAAGAACAGGAACTGTCAAAATGCGATTTCCTGAGTTTGGCGACACAAGGCCTAATTTATTTTCTTGCCAAATTATTTGGAATTGCGCATCAGAGCCGATTGGACTTTCTGCAGTGGCTCCAAGATAATAAACCTTCTCGCCCATTTCTTCTTCTTGTAGTGCCAGAAGATACCTGTAATCTGGAGATTCTACTGTTCCAACGTTTACTCGAATTCCAACGGATTGCCCGTCTGTAGGAATTCTTTCACCTGTAACTCCCGTCCAAACTTCGGAAATTTGTTGTACACGATTTTGTGCCCTTGCGGATGGAGCAATGGATTTTAGGTTTTGTACCAGCGCTTCAAACGTTGGTGATATTCCATCTTGAATTGATTTCCATGTAGCCTCGTCTGTGGCTCTAGAAAATCTTACCCAACGTTCAACTTCGCGTATAACACTTTCGCGGTCTTCGTTTGTCTGGACAGATTCAGAAGCTGCAAGGAATGTTTGTACAACTCTTTGTGCTCCTGGAAGATCGACTGGTTCGTCTCTGAGTTGTGTCAGTAGAAGTTCTAATTCCGTGAGTACTACAATCTCGAAAGTTTCTCGGCTAGAAGGTTCCAATTTTTCAACTACAGTTCCATCTTCTTTTGTCTCTTTTCTCAAAATTCCAGCACGTTTTCCTATGAGAGGTTCTAGAGTGCTTATCCTGCTGTCGATTGTGCTGACAGTGACAAACCCGCCTGTCAGTTCATTTTTAAAAGCGGCTCCAAGTTCTGGGCCAGCCATTGCAAACCTCACAGATGGATCGTCCAAGGCGCCCAAAACAAATTGCGCTGGAGCCTGAGTTCCGGTTTCACTTTCTTTTGTTATTGAATCCTTAACTTGTAGAGTCCATATTTCTTCTAGTGTTGCCTCGGGCATTCCCTCAGAAATGCGAACTTGAGAAATATGCGGAGAGGAGAGTAACATTTTTGCATCTGGTTTTACTTTAACTTTGAATTGTACTGCAGAGTCAAATTGGTCACCACCCACAGCGCGTAGGTAATAAATAGGATTTCCAGCGTCGTCTTCACTTTCTTCCATCTTAAGTAGGAATTCTTCTCCTGCTGGGTTTCTCCATTTGATTACAACGGTTGATCCGTCTTCTAGACGGCTTACGAAAGGGGACTCCCATATTCCTCTAAGTCGTGCAAAATCTTTGCGTATTTCATCTGTTGGGATGATGCCTTCCAGCGCTGTTAGAAGAAGCTCCATCTGTTCTTTTATGGTTGTTGGTGTGGAAAATTGTTGCCAGCTTTCGAGTGTTTGTTTCTTTTCCAACAAAAACTTTTCTACTTCGTAGAGCAAAAAACTTACGTCGTTTTCACTTTCTATGTAAGAGACCAGCTCTGTGTATCGCTTGGTTTTTTCTTGAGCTCCAACTTCTCCGCGTACTTTTCCGAGCTCTATGTGCAGCGGCATTAGTGGAACGATGTCAAAGTTTTGGTCAGAGCGTTTGATTTCTCTGGAAGTTGCAATACCAGAAGCGTCTTTCGAAAGTACGCGGGCATAATCTTGCTGGTCTATGGTCAAAAATCCATCGGTGAATGCAAGGTTTTCTAAGGTGTATTCACCTCTCAATTTTTTTTCTAGATCAGCATATGCCATTGCAAACTGTTCACGTTTATTCTCGTGTGATTTAAAAGATACCGTTCCGCCGGCCTCGGAAATGATTCCAGGGGCAAAGCTAAGTCTTGTGCGTCTTGCCTGGACTTCTGGCGTCATCCATTGAGTTTCTTCCGTTGTAATTTCGGGAACCTGCAGGCGCATGCCCTGTGCCATGTCTGAAGCTAAGCCAAGTTTTCCTTTATGAGCAACGACTTTCAGATGAGTGGAAGGATCTATTGGATCATCGGCTGTGGCACTTAAAAAGTATGATGGAATTCCGGCGTCCATCACTTCAACCACTTGAAGGTATTTTTCATTTAACTTTGATTTTATTGAAACTGTAAAGCCGTCTGGGGGTGCATCTGGATGAGGCTCTACAACTTCTGGTGGTGTTTCCATGGAAATTGCAAGTTCAGCTAGGGCGTCTCTTAAAGCTGGTTCTCGCATAAAGTGATCGCTGAAATAGTCTCGACTTGTTTCCCAGAGTTGTAGAAATTCTGCATACGGACCCGGTAATGCTTCTGTGCCTATGAAAGATGGCCATTGTGTGGAGTTGGCAATTGCGTTGCCTTCAACATCCAGTTCATATGTTTTTTGTTCTTCGAGAAAGTGGTCGAGTTCTTTGACAAAAGTCATTCGAGCTTCTGTGCCCTCAGGAGCTGGCATTTCTGCTATGCGTTGTAAGACTCCAGAGTACCTGGCTATTCTTTCGCGGCTATCTTCCACAAAACGTATTTTTGAAAGATCAACGTAAAAGTCGGCAACCCGCACAACTTCAAATTTTCCCCAACGTGTTGGTACCAGTTTGTCTTCTATAATTATTCCAGAGGGCCTTCCTGTGAGTTCATTCTGCGTTGAGCCTCGTTTTTGATTATCTAAGGTGAGGAAACCATGATTTTCCAAAATGCTTTTTAGTGCGACTTTTTGTTCGATTACGGTTGGCTGGAATTTATGAACGTCTCCGCTTGGTCTTTCTACAAATTTTGAAAGTGTTCCAGCTGTTAGAGAATATTCTGTGGTGTCTGGAGCACCCTGGGCAATTTCACGCCCAGATGCGTCTGTGGAGAAAATAAATTCTGGGTTTTTACCTTTTAAAAAGGTTTTCAAAACCACAGCTTTTTCTGCCGTGGTAACAGAGACGGCAAAATGACATGCGGCATCAGCTAAACTTTCTCCAGAAGCTTCTATGGTGTATCCCTTTGCAGCATCATTTTCATCTACCGGCACAATTTTAAGGTATTTATCTTCTTCGCCTTTTTGTGAATATTTGAGGGCTATCAGCTCACCATCTCGGAAAATTTCTGTGCTCAAAACTTCTCGTTCTAAAATTGCCAGATATTCTTCGTAGTCGTCCATTTCATCTTCGTCTACAAGCTTGTTTCTGTTACGCACAACAAAGTTTTTGACTTGTTCTCTGGCCTCTGCTCTTTTGTCTGCAGTGACATTTGGAGTTATCGCGGCGATCAGTCGTGATACTCTGGCTCCAAAACTTTTTGTGTCATCCAAGGGAACATCGTCTAATTTTCTAGAAAGATTTAGTCGTCTGAGCGATGACACTCGTTCGTCAAAAGCTATGTCAAGGTTAAGCTTGTCTTCGATTGTTGCAGCTTTTTTTCTAGACGTGTAAAAAGCAGAGGCGTAAACAACGCCGCCCAAAAGAGCTTTAAGCGAGTTCCACGAATTTTCTACAACTTCCATTCGAGTTTCGGCGTGAAGAGCAATTGTTTTACCGGTGCCGTCATCGTCTACTTCAAGTGTGTCCAAGCGTTGTGCGACAAGTTCTTTAAGTTTGTCCAGAAACGCTTTTTTAGTCATCAGCCTGTCCTGTGCAACCAGGCGCTCTGTTTTTGCCACGTTGGAGTCGCGGTGAATTCTGAAGTTTTTTTCCAGGTATGTTATCCATTCTTCATACGTTTCTGGTAAGACAACTTCTACACCAAGGTCTGTGTGAGCGTTTGCCAGATCTTCTTTTTCAGATTTCCAACTTTCTTTTGCAGCTACAAAAGAATCTTTTAAAATGCCTGAGTAAAGGCCCCACTCCAGAAGGTTGCGATATCTGTTTTCTTGTTCTTCTGTCATGTCGGTTTGTTTGGAAAGTGTCAGCAGCTTTCCTTTAAAGGTGTTTGCTTCGGGGGAAGTTATTTTAAATTTTTCTGATATTTCTGTAGCTTCCTTTAAAAGTTCATCTGTGGCAGAAAATTGGGTTTGCAATGGTGATGATATACCAAAGAAGAGTGTGGCTGCTGTAAGAAAAAATCCAAATCTAACTGTTTTTTGCATCCAATTCATCCGAATTCTCCTTTTTACCTAACGTTTTGAATTATCCACCAAGTTTGTCTAACATTGTTGCAGCTTCTCTTCCTATGTCTGTGACATTTTCTCCTGCAAAACCTGCTTCTACAGATGCTTGAACCTGCTTTAGCAAGACTTTAAGAGGTACTGTGTGTTCTTTTTTATCTTTATCTGGTCTCCATTCTTCAAAACGTTTTAAAACGCCCCAGAATGAGCGTAGAGGGTAGGCGTACAGATAGCCGTTATTCATTCCAGCGTTGTCCAGATGATCTTTGCTTGAATCCCACAAACCTTCATTATCTGAATGGTAGTTGTTGATTTCTGTTCTCCTAGCTTCGATAAATGATTCGAATGTTGGGGTTAGCTCAGGCGTTTCCAGAACTTTTATAAGGTTACTCAGTCCAACAACTTTAGACTGAATTTTAAGCGTCATTAAGGATGTTTTGAGTTTTCTCAAATCAGTAGTAGAAAGCCTAGAGTCTGGAAAGTTATTTGGGAGTAAAACTGAAATTTGTCTTGCTATTTCTGCTTGGTTCAGTCCTGTAGTCTGTACTTGTGCGAGCCTGTCGATCCTTTCAACACGTTCTACTGTAGAAATCGGTTTTTCTAAGTCCTCCAGAAGACGTCTTACACCACCTTGTTCCATCACATCAGAATTTCTTGCAACAACAAACTCAAGCCACTGCCTGAATTCTTGTAAAATGCTTCCGGGTGTACCGTCTTGGCCTGGAACTTTTTCGCCATCAACGCGGTTACTGGTAAGAGCTCTCAGATCTGCCATGAACTGTTCTATATTTTCTTTTTCAAGTATCGAAAACTGACTTTGGAGCGCTTCAAAACTACCCTTGAAATTTGTCGGTGCGATTAACGAAACACCAGAAAGAGATTTTTTCAAAGATCCTATGACGACGGCCACTGCCGGTGATGTGCCAAATTTTGTATCAACTTTATCCAAAAGTACGTTGAAAAACTGTGACGAGCTGACGCTCCAGCCTTCGCCACGCTCGGCCTTGTCATCAACCAAAAATTTCATTTCTCTGACAAGTGTTACTTTGTCTACAAGCTCTATTAACCTTGGGCCTTTGGCGCCGTCTACAAGATCCAAATATTCTTGAATTCTGGCATCACTTGTCGAATCGATAGTTCTAGCTTTTACCAAAAACTCTATGACGCTGTCGGCTTGAATCGGTGTTATCTGAAGAACGGTTTTGGTTTCATCGTATGGCGTAAAGTTTTTGTCTGGATTGACGGATCTCAAAAGTCCGTCTTTTCCAAGATTGATGTATCCGCCAGTGGAAAAACTTTTAATAACAGTTCCTTGTGGTGTTTGCTCGGTTACAAAAGTTGTGTTGTCATTTGGTGTTGTGGAAATTGCCCTTAAACTTGTACTTTCTTTTGCAGATTCAACACCTTCGTAGGTTCCTTTGGGGCGCGATTCCACATATTTTCCGTCTGAGGTTTTGATCAAAAATTTTCCGCCCGTCATTGGCTCGACTTCAAACTGTGTTCTGGAATCTGCAGCACTCAAGTCTCCCATGTGCAAGAGCCCTTGAGGGTCAACCCAAAGAAGTGATCCTGCTACATCGCCAATGTTTATTTTTGCGGATATGACTTTTTCTGTCTCTTCGACCAGATCCATTGTCCGCGTTGTGCCGAGCATGTAAATTTGTTTGCTTCCGCTTACAACGGCGATTGTGCCGTCTTCGCCAACAGAAACATCGCGAACTAAAATTCCCGCATCAGACCATTTTGTCTCGGCGAAGTCTGTCATGATGTAAAGTCTGTTGCTTGGGCTTAGCGCTGCTATTTTTCCATCTTCATTTTTTCCGACCGATACACGATAGATTGGCTCTGGGGTTTCTACTTCCACCCAGTCTGTTCCTGTGTGCCGGTACAGCCTGTATTCATCGGTTATCATCCACAAAGAATCATCACTGCCCATAGAAATCGAAAATGGTGTTGCAGGCAAAGTTCCTGGAACAAGTTCTCGCGATTCATGATCTACGCCATTTTGCCAATAAACTCCGGTTCCGATGTCTGTTCCGTCTGGATTTTTGTTTATCGCGATCATGGCCATTTTTTCTGTGCCAACAGCAACGTCGCGCAGGTACCACAGTGTACCGTCCAAAAGTCTGCTGCCAACAACGCCAGCCGCTGTTGTGTTGTCATATGGAATGTAGTCCGCGCCCCAGTAGAGTGACCGGCCAGCACCCATAATCCATATGTCGCCAGCCTTGGAAATGTCTGAATGTTTTCTGAAGTCTTGAGCATAACGATAATGAACCCAGACGTCTGCCCAGTTGACGTTGGTGTCGTCGCCCTCTGACTCGTCTGGCTTCGTTTCAAATCTCCAACGCTCGTCTATTTTAACCACGTTTCCAGCTCGGTGATCTTCTTGTTTGGAAACTGGGGGCTCAAACCATTTGCCACCAGACCATTTATAGATTTCATTATTTTCTGTGGTTGCGGTCATAACAATTTTCAAAAGATCTGCTCTGTTAATTTCACTGCCAGAAGTGTTTAGCTCGCCGCCGTCGGCAAGTGAAACACTCTCGATTTTTCTATCGCTTTTTATTTTTCTAAAGCCCAGGGCAAAAAGATCGTTTGTGCTGCTAAAATTTGTGTCTTCAGAAAAACTTCTTGGGTAAACGTCACGTTTAATCATTCTGGTTGCTATGCCGGACCATTCTGCCCACTCTCCAAGCTGAATGTTGTCTTCGGCTACAACGTTTCGGAACTTGAGTCCGAGCCATCTTCTGTCACCAGTGGTAATCTCAAAGTCTGGGTCACTCATAGAATCAATTGCCAGAGGCTCTTTTCGTTCACCGCCATAGAATGGACCGCGACGGCTTGTAGCATTTGTGCCAGTATCTGTTCCAAGCGGCACACCGTAAAAAATAAAAGAAGCTACAGAAAAATATGTTAACAAAAGTCCAATTTTGGCTTTCATAGGGCCTATCTCCAAAAAATTCATACACAGGTTAGAATAACGGTTTCGCGGGTAACTTTAGCACAGGAGGCTCTGGCAAGGTCAACAAGTCAAAAAAGAAGAGGGGCAGGTCGTAAATGAGGAGTTTTGTAAGGGCGGTAAAGAGGCTTGTTGAAGGGATGTAAAAAAGTAGGCCGCCGGCGGTGTGCCAGCGGCCACATGAATCTATTTTTTAACGCGAACGACGGATTTTTTTTCTTGAGGTTTGTCTTGAGGGTGGAGTTCTTTTTCTTTCTACTGATGGAGCTCTATGTATTTTTTGTTTCATTTCTACTTTTGTTCGTTCCGTCTCCACCACTCGTTGTGTGGCCGCTGCAAGTTCAGCTTGAGCTTGTTTTCTTTGGGCTTCAGCTTTTTCGAAGGCTTGAATTTCGTCTGTATAACTAAGTGCTCTTAAAACTCTGTTTCTGTGCAAAAAAGGCAAAGCTGCGTACTCTCTTTTCTCAGCCTCTTGTGTTTTCTGCAGTTTTCTTTGTGCTTTCTGCAGTTCTGACAGGGATTTAGCAGGTGCCTTTTTCTCTTCTACTAATCCTTTAGGATCTTTTCTTTCCACCCCAGGCGCCCCAATTCTTCCCATGAGGTCGTCTGTTCGTGCTTGTGCAATTATTTTTCGAACTTCTCTGGGTATTTGCCTTATATCAATTCCTACGCCTTTCAGCCTTTCGGTTTCATCTCTTGTTAATTTTTGGGCTTCGCTGGCCCTGAAAAGGTCTTGTAGGCGATATCTTTCTTCGTCTGAAATTGTTCCCGTTTTAAATTTTTCTAAAAGTTCAAGAACGGAAGCCGCAGTTTGTGCATTTTTTGCAGTTACTTCCCGTGGAGCAGAGGTTAGCCATTTTCTTCGAGCTTTGGCCTTTTTCGCTTGTTCAAGGTATTCTTCATCAGATAGACGTTTGCTAGCTATTTCGAATAAAATTCTGTCATGCTCATCTTTCAAGCTATCGTATCTTTCTTCTAGGCCTCTCAAAGGGAAAGGCAAGCTAGGATGTTTCCTAATGTAAGTAACAACATATTGTTGCTGTTCTTTTGTGAGTTCTTTCAGATCTGTTGGAGCTGATGTTTGGCCGTGTACCAGCTTATCAAAAGGGGTTTGACCTCTTTCGCCTTCTTTTCTTGGAGTGTCAAATCGGGTTCTCAATTCACCTATTATGGTTACTCTAAATTTTCCAAGTTCCCCAACGGTTATTTCGAAATCTTCAGTTTTTGGGACCTGGCCTAAGGCTGTCCGAAGAGCTGTTGCGGCCACAGATCTTGCATCATCTGGCAAAAATTTTGTGAGGGCTGCAATTTCTGCTTGCATTGAGAAGGGGCGTTTTTTTGTTGGGTCTTTTCTCCAGTCCATGAGCTCGGCGGCATCGTTCAGTTGTTCTACGACTGCGTTGAATCTTTTGAGGACTGCCTTGGATTTTTCGGGCAAATCTTTGCCTTCGGGGACCTCTGATTTCAATTCTGTAAAGCGAGGTCTTTTGGAGGGTTCGCCACGCTTTAATTCTTGTTCTCGTAGCTTTTCAATTTCTTTCATTTGAGATTCAACTTGTTTTTTGAGGTTTTCAATCATTTCTTTATTTTGGGATTCTTCTATGGCTTTTTTTTGTATTTCTTCTCTGGTAGTTTTCATTTTCTCAGAGACTTTTTCTTGTTGGTCTTCATATGTTTTTATTTCTCGTTTAAGGTTGTCTTTTTTTTCTTGCAGTTCCGAAAGTTGACTTTTAAGTTTTTTTTCTTCTTCTTGCAGTTTCGAAGGTTGACTTTTAAGTTTTTTTTCTTCTTCTTTCAGTTCCGAAAGTTGACTTTTAAGTTTTTTTTCTTCTTCTTGCAGTTCCGAAAATTCATTTCTCGACTTGTTTAGGTTATCTGTAAGGTCTTGTCCCTTATGAGTTTTTCTGAATTCATCCAAAGCTTCTTTTTCTAATGTTATTAGCGCTGCTCTACTTTTATCAAGTTCTTCCTCAGCGGACTTGAGCTCTTTTACTACATCTTCAAGAGTTTTAGGTTCCGTCTTCCCCTCCTCCTCCTCCTCCATTCCAAAAACAGGAATTATACAAAAACTGAGCAGCAGCAAAAGTATTTTCTTTTTTGTTTCCATCAGATGTTCCTTTGAAATTTTTTTATAACTTTGACGTCTTATCACCGGAGCATCCGATATTTTTGTATTGAAATTCAAGGTTTTGCTTTGCCATAAAAAAATGCCCCCGGTTTTTCGGCCAGGGGCACAAGTTTGTGGTGTTTTTAATTTATTGTGTTTAGTTTTTAAAATACTTGAATGGTGCGTGTTTTGAATATTTATTTTGGCAAAACGCTCCAAGGAAAAACGCTCCAGAAAGTGCTAATGTTGAGATTACAATTTTTGGATATTTTGACACCAAAGATCCTGTGCCACTTGCACATGAGCCGATGCCTCTGAGCGTCATAGAAAAGATTCCAAGTTCGATTAAGTCGACAAGTTGATTGTGATCGGCCATAAACTTTAAAAGCTCTTCGTCTGTAAAGCGGCCAGTTTCCAACTTTTTATTGCGCCTTAAACCTTGGCATGCATCTTTAAGAGTTTTTGCTCTTTTTGCTATATTTTTTGATCGCTTTTTATAGCCTTTTTCAGCATCTTTTTCTGCAATGTACTCTGCCTTAGATACAGTTTTTTCTGCTTTTGCCAAAAAAGCTTCTGCAGTTTTTCTGCGGTTTTCGCTGTTTGGATTGGCAAGTGAGCAGCGTCTGAAGACTTCTGTCAGTTCTTCTTGCGTTATAAACTTTCCTGTGAAATTTTCTGGTTTTTTTGCTTTGGCAACCGTGCTCAAGAGCATTACGGCCGCGAGCAATGTTTTTAATACTTTCTTCATTACAACCTCCAGTTTTTGCCTTGTTTTACTACACTTTTTACATTATCCACGTATTTATTTAACCATGTATGCTGTAATGACTCAAACGGCAGTGAAAAAAGGGGTAAAATGTGGCAAAAATGGTCATTTTTTGATGTTTGCTCTTTTTATTAAAAAGCTAGGGCGTGTGAAAAATCTACATGCTGAGTTGGCAAAAGGCGGTTACAGGAGGCTCTGATAACGGCAAATTCATTGCAAAATTCGCACAGGGACCTGTAATCATCTTCGATTACAACAACAGATTCGCGATTTGCTTTGTCTGCCGAAAAGGTCCAGTTGTAAGAGCCTTGCCACACAATTCCGTCGATTACAGCAAATTTATTGTGCATCAGCGGTTGATATGGAAAAATGTGCCGTTTTTTTATTGCGTCATCAGAATTAAAAATGAATGTAAGAATTTTGGCGTCAGAAAGATTTTGCGCTTGTCCTGAGCGTTTTTTTAGGCAAAGTTGGTCGGTGATCACCTGTACGTCAACACCACGGTTTAAGGCTCTAACAAGCGCTTCTGCAATGTCTATGTCGGTGAAATTGTAAACGGCTGCCCAGATCCTGTGCCTGGCGTGATCGATGTACCAGATAAGTTTGTGTGCGATGTTGTCGTTTGGCGAAAAAAAAGTGCGCACCGTTGCCGGTCGCGCGCCTTGAGTTCTTAAAGCGGCTGCACAAATTAGTGCTGCCCAAAATTTGCAAATTTTCATGGATCCCCCCTCCATTTTTTGTTTTTGCGTCTTCCTCCTCCGTTTTTGGTTTTGTGTGCGTATCTAGGGAAAATATACGAAAAATAGGGCGCAAAAATCAACAAAAACTCCCATTTTTTGAGCTTCTCAGCAGGGGCTTTTTTCAAGAGAGGAACAATGATGCACAATTGAAATGTGATTGGAGAACTTTAGAAGGGAGAAATGATTATGAAAATTCTTAAAATATTGTTTATTTTCTCGCTTTTCGTGTCATGCCATGTTTTTGCAGATGGAGTTGATACGAAAAATCTAATTGAAGGAGCTATTGGCAAGGAGGATGTTAGTGCGGCTGCTCATATAATTAAAGCTTTTTTTGAACAGGAAGCTTCTGTTGAAGATAAAGCGCTAGTCGAGCAGTTTACCTCAAATATTGAGGGACTAGCAAATCATCTTAGGGAAAAAAAGGCAGCTTTATGTGTGGAAGGAAAGGATGCCTGGAGAATTCTCCCACAAATGTCTTTTGATCAATTTGTTTTCCAGATTTTAGATAACAAATTTTTTAAATCTCCGAGTGAGTTAAAGGATCACAAAGAAAAACAAGAATCTCAAGGGCTGGGGTTGACTCAAAGTCTTGATGAAATAGAGCGAGACGGGCGTGTTGATGTGAGGAAGGAGCCCCTTGTGGAAGGGGGGCGAAAGTGTGCATTGCGAGGTGTTAGCAAATTTAAAGTAAGTCAGAAAGCGGGCTTGTGGCAGGGAGATTATACAAACACGTGTGGTACTTATACCCTTTATCACGCCAAGCTTTTAAAAGGTTGTAGAGCTGATGCAGTTATTAACCCAAGTTGGGCTGAGATAAGAAGTTTGGAAAAAGACGGGCCTGGAGATCTAAGGCAGTCGAGAGACAGGAATTCGCTTAAGAATCAGATGGTTAAGTTTGGACTGAAAGATGATAAGGGTGAATTCTTTTTTGCTGAAATACCCTTTTTAGAGGCTAATCTATATAAATATCTTAAAGAGCCTGAAAACGTTAAAACTTTTTTTGAGGGTTTTTTTGGAGAAGTGCAGGATTTGATAAAACCTATAAAACATTTCAGAGCTGGAAAGCCTGTTACCGCAGCTATTTTGGAAGGTGGGCATTGGTATGCGGCCAAATTTATCCCAACAATGTCTAGAGATGGTAAAAAAGTTGTCGACGTTGAGGTTGTGGTAGTCAATTCAAAGGGTAAAAGTCAAGATAATCCTGGTGACAGAAGATATTCTGATGGAATTGCGATGATAGTTTTTACTCTAAGATATTTAGATACGAATTTTCGAGAGGGATTATGGGAGTGTGAATTTTGTGCAAGGTGGAATTCGCAAGGAATTAAATCATGTGCTGTTTGTGGATGTGAGAAGCCTGAAGAGCAGCGAGAAAAACGAAAAGGAATAAGAGAGAAGCAACGCGAGAAAAATGCTGAGCGTGCGAAAAAAGAGCTGAAGAGGCTAAAGGAAGAAGAGGAACAAAAAAAGAAAGAGGCTGCTATTAAAATACAGAAGGTTTGTCGTGGACATTTAGTAAGAAAAAAACAGGAGCAAGAGAATCTAGCTGCGACCAAGATTCAAAAGGTTGTTAGGGGACGACAAACACGCAAGACTGCCGAGAAGCTCCGTAAAAAACAAGAATCTGATCGCAAGGCTAAAGAAGATGCTGTAGTGAAGATTCAGAGGATTGCAAGGGGATATTTGGTACGAAAAAAACAGGAGCAAGAGAATCTAGCTGCGACCAAGATTCAAAAGGTTGTTAGGGGACGACAAGCACGCAAGGCTGCCGAGAAGCTGCGAAAAAAACAAGAATCTGATCGCAAGGCTAAAGAAGATGCTGTAGTGAAGATTCAGAGGATTGCAAGGGGATATTTGGTACGAAAAAAACAGGAGCAAGAGAATCTAGCTGCGACCAAGATTCAAAAGGTTGTTAGGGGACGACAAGCACGCAAGGCTGCCGAGAAGCTGCGAAAACAACAAGAAGAGGCCGAGAAAAAACGCCGTGAAGAGGAGGCCAGGCGTAAGAAAGAAGAGGCTGAGCGCAAGGCTAGAGAGGAACAAAAAAAGAATAAAGACGCTGAGCGCAAGGCTGCTGAAGAGGAGGACAGGAAGCTTAAAGAGTCGCGAGAGCAACTTGTCACATCGATTTTTACAGAAGCATTTAAATCTTCTGCTGGAGCTGGAATTTTAGTTTTGGGTGCTTATTTTGGCCTTATGAAAGCAAAAAAGGTTCTTTTGTCGCGGTTGGGTAGAAAGCCCACAAAAAAGGAACTGTTCAAATTTGTCAAAAGGCGAATTTTTAAATTCAAAGAACCTTATTTTGCACTTTCACTTCTTGGTGGTGCTTTGTGTGGGGTTGGGATTTACAAATTTGTGTCTAGCTGTGTTGAGCTGAAGCGTTTGACCGGTGAAGCCGTTGTTGCCTAATTTTTAAGCTGTCACTATCATTTCTGTGCCGTTTTCAAGCGCTGCGGTTCTCAATATTTCCATTACATTTTCAAACGATTTTTGGCCCTTGGCATCTTTGTAAAGATTTGGCTTTGGTGTGGGCATTATTATTTTGTCGACTCGGCATAGTTGGCATAGCGATGTGCATGCTTGGACTGTGCGGATTGACGGTTTTTTAATTTTTACCGAAGAGATGTTAAAAGTTCCAAAGTGCTTGGCCAAGAATGGTTTGAGTTCGAATGATACCATTTTGTCGCTGTTTTTATGTTTTGAGAAAAAGTAAAAATCGTCTACTTCAACCGAATTTCCAAAATTTGACTTGATGGTCAGTTTTCCTTTGTTTTTGCGTGCCACAAAAGTTTTGTTCCAAGAAAAAATATTTGGAGTTGGGGCTACGGCTATGACAACGGGTAGCAACATCAAAATTGCTTGTGTTGAGAGCATTTTTTTGTTTTTCACGTGAAATGTGAGTAGTACCAAAAGGAAAATTATTGCAATGGCGCTGCCGTACGAAATTGGCATGAGCCAAGATTTACTTCCAAAACCGAGAAAATAGGTCCATATTTTAGTGGTTTTTTCTAGAGCTTTACATATAAACCAGTTGGGTATACTTAAAATTTCGGTAATGAAAAGCATCGATGAAAGCAGCAAAAATGCAGTTAAAATTGGTGAGAAAAGTATGTTTCCCACAAGGCTCATGCGTGAGAGTGGCAGGCCCCAAAATACAAGGAAGGGAAATGCGGCCAATGTTGCCACCGATTGCATTATCAAAAGTGGCTTTATGATGGCCCATGCTTTTTTTGGGAGTTTCTTGGCAATTTTTAAAAGATCCATGTTATTCGACTCGTGTTTTTAAGATAAATTCAGAATTGGAATGGATTAAAATATAGTTAAAGTTCACCATTTTTAAACAAATATGTCATCCCAGACTTGATCTGGGATCAAGTCTGGGATGACAGTAGAAAGAAATTTAAAGTATTTTATTGGTTCTTTGCCGTAGTGCAGTAAACGAAAGGTAAAGTTGCTTCCAGAATATTTCTTGACTTCCGGGTGCAGGAGGCGTTTGTAGTGATTTTTGAAGAAGATTAATAACCTGGCAGAGGCTTTGTAGATGCGATGATTTGAGGTTGTTTTTTCCGATTAAATCTTTTTGCCTTGATATGAAAGTCAAAATCAGTTTATCCAGAATTGCCTTGCTTTCGATGTGGTTAATTTCTGAATCTTTAAGGATTTTTTCAAATTCCAAAAGTGTGTGAGGTTTTAGCTCACTCAAAAAAGCATCCAAAATTTTGTTTTCGCAAAATAGAGATCTGTAGCTTTCTGAAATGATTTGTGTGCTTCTTGATTTTATTGTTGGCAGCACATCGTTTGGGTTTGTTGTCAAGAAGATAAAATGATACCGTTCTGGAGGCTCTTCTATGGTTTTTAAAAGTCTGTTGCCGGCTGCAGCCCCGAGGCGTTCTGCATTTTCGAAAACAAAGAAGAAATGATCGTTGTCCTGAAGTTTTAAAGAAATCGTTTTCAAAACTACGTCGATATCGCCTACAAGATATTGTTTTTCAGGAGAAAGCCACATCAAGAGATGATGCTGATTTATTCTTATTTTGTCACAAGTTTTACACGAGCAGTTTTTAACGCCACCTTTTGACTGGCAAAAATGCTGGGCTAAAATTTTTTGAGCGTGCTCTACAAGTGAGTCTTGGCAGTTAGAAGATATCATTAATGAAGTTGGGATTGGTTTTGTGTCATTCATCTCAAGGCGTATGTTTCGATTATTTTGTCCACAGCTTCTTTGCAAATTTCTTCTGGTGTTTTCAAAGCGTCTAAGATTAATATGTTATCCTTGTCTTTGAAAATTTCTTTAAAGCCCTTGCGGACTTTGCGCCAAAAGTGGACATGTTCTTGTTCGAAACTTGTAAGTTTTTTGCGGGTTTTTTGTATTCGTCCTAGAGCAGTGTCTTCGTCGACGTCTAGAAAAATTACCAGATTTGGTTCGATTCCGCACATAGCCCACTGGTTAACCATTTTTATAAAATCTATGTCAAGGCCTCTTCCGTAGCCCTGGTAGGCGAGTGAGGAGTCAGAAAGTCTGTCGGATATTATTACAGAGCCATTTTCGAGCTCCGGTATTATGACTTTGTGAAAATGTTCTGCTCTGTCCGCGGCGAACATTAAAAATTCTGCTCTCGATGAAACTCTTTCTGTTGTGTGATGAAGTGCGGCCCTTAATTTTTGACCCAGGACGGTATCTCCTGGCTCTCGGGTTAGAATTACCCTCATTTTTCGATACATCAATTCTTTGTAAATTCTTGCGCAAAGGGTGCTCTTGCCAGAGCCGTCCATACCTTCGATTGCAACCAGGATACCTACGTGCTTTGTGGGGCTTAGTATTACCTTGTCAGAAGTCATATCGCAATTTCTTTCGATGTCTGTATTACCATTTTTTTCAACTTAATTACATCTGATTATGGCACAAAGATTCTTGTTGAGAATGCCAGAAACATATTGTAACACTAAAAAACTACATTTTCAGTATCTTGCATCACAAAAACTGGTTGTACTATAAAATTTACACATTGCGTATCGTGCGTTTAGGCCGATTAAATGATGCCTATGGCATTAGCGTTTCTTAGCTTTCTTCAAAAACTGCATATGACTTAAGCATGATAGTAGCTATGCCTTGCTTGGTTTTGCAGGGTGGCAGTTTAGAGGGGAAGAGGTTTAAGGAGCCCAAGGAGTGGGGGAGTCGATGAAAGAGTTGAGACAGGCAGTACGCCTTTTGGTTGTTGTTTTTTCTTTGGTGTTTGTAAGTTCAAATGTTTTTGCAGTGACATATAATTTTTCGGACACAACAATTGGGCGAGACGACGATGATCCATCAGCAGATGGTGGAAAAATTTATTATGCGTCTGCCACAGACGACACTGTAACACTTGATGGAACAATTACAGTTTCTGGTGAGGTTATCTTTAAAGCCGCAGATGGTCGCACTTTGACCATTTCTGTGGGTGGGGTGTCGAGTACAGATGTTTTTATGCACTCAACTTCAACTTACACCGTTCTTACAGATGTGCCGGAAGTTTTGACGGGTCAATGTGGTCACCTGTGCTTTTGTCCAGATGCTGGTGGTCAGATTATTGTAGATGTTACACAAGATTTTTATTTAACAGGAAGCAATATTAATACAGATGAATCGATTGGCGACATTGCACGTGATGGCAGCAACGAGCTTGTAATGACTTTCACCGGTCAAGGCCAGACGGTTTTCAAAATAGCTGATAACAAGAGCATGATTTGCACCAGCATGCATATGGAGGGTGAAGAGACTGGAAGTCCAACATTTGTCGAAAATACAAGTACAGGTTCTGGAGTAAGTATTTACGTTGCAATGGACGACACCGCAGCAAGAGCAGAGACTGCTGGAATCAATAAGGTTGTGTTCCAGCGTGGTTCTGGATATTCGACTGGTGGTACAAACGAAGCAATATTTGAATTGGCACTAAATTCATACCTGATGTTTGTCTCCAATAACATTGATGGAAAAGATGCAACTTCTGAACAGTATGCAGGAATAGCGTTTGATGTTTCTAATGATCAGAAGGGTAGGCTGAAATTAAAACTTTCTGGACCGACAACATATGCAACGTACACCGACGGCGCAATGAATCTTTCTGGTTTATTCCTGTCTGATGGAACGGGAGACTATACAACTGCAGGCGCATACACGGAACCGAATGATTTTAGAAGCTACGTTAACTTCAGTCAACATGCAGGCTCCAAGGCCTACATGCGTGTGATTGACGAGCTTGCGTTTGCAGATGCCACATACAAAGCGGCAGTGGAGGGTGATTCACCGTACAATGTTGGTGGTAGCCCTAGTCGACGTGGTCTTTTGATAAGCAACACTTGTAAGAGTATTCCGACATTTGCCTCAGATCCATATGGTGATGCTGGATGGTACTATCAAGACGTTCCGTTTACCGGTACAAATCACCTTGGAAATAAAAATATTCGTCCAGGCTTTGTTCTTGGTATTAACGGACATATAGAAGTTTTCCACAACACTTTTATTGAGTACGAGGCGGGGGCCACAAACCAAGATTTTGCTCCTGCCGACTACAGCTTGAATACTCTTGTAGCTTCGATAACCGCAGCTGGGGTTTTAGATGTAGGTTTAGTTTTTAAACAGCATAACGGTTCTGCGTTCTTTGTAGACGGCTTGGGAGACACATATGTAGGTGCGACTCTTTTGACAGAGTTTGAGGCACACAGCGATGCAGATATTTTGAGGCACGCAGAAATAACATTGCTTGGCGATTCAAGGTTGACTGTTCGAGCTCCAATTTTGGGCTCTACCGGTTTGTACAATAAATTAAAAGTTCCTGTAACCGGAGAGACAACTGGTGATGGTGTTTATGTAATGGACATAGAAGGCTGGTTGACCACTAGATCAGAAGATGACGATGCAGCGGCGCCGACATTAACATTTGGAAGGCACATAGGAACTTCTGCAGACAAAGCTGGTCAATTCCGCATGGCATCTTTGTGGCGAAGTTACGACGATCGCGAGATTTTGAATGAGACTGAAGCTGCAGACTCTTACATTTCAAGGCCATTGACTGCAAATTCCGCTTACTATCGATATGACAGACCAGCAATCTTTACAAACGCAAGTTTTGATTTTGTGGATTTGCATTATCACCATGAGGATATAACGCGTGATGTTCAGGTAGATCCTTCCACAGCCCTTCCAGCGATTGTTGGTGGTGAAAAGGCAACGTTTAGAGCAGATGTTCTTGGTGTGACAAATCCAGACATCACATTCTTTAGGCCTTATGATTCAACTCTTCACTTACATGAGTCTCTTTGTATGTCCGGTGTTCGTTTGGCGATGAGGGAGAAAAAAGAGGCTGGACAAAGTGATGCCAAAAACGAGACAAAGATAATTTTCTACAATCACGGCGATATTCTGGATACGACAAACAAGGGCTGGGGAAGAGCTCTTATACTTGGTACCAAGAAAAATGAGGTGGCATCTGGTGGAACAAGTATTTACACAGAAAACGCTTACATGAATATTTTCAGGCATAATGAGGAAACAGATCTTCTGGTTACTCTCTCCCTTCAAACTGCAGATGAATTTGCTTTGGCCGCTAACGACAGCGAAAAGGCTATGCAGCTGATTTACATGGCCAATGATTCTTACATTGATGTTGGTTGGACAACAACGCAGGGAATATTCAAAGATTCTTCAGATACAACTGTGTATCCGTGGGATAGGTCTTCATTAGGCGATCAGGACACGGTTGCGTGTATTCCTCCTGGTGCTTCTTATCAATTTGATCTTGATACTGCCACAATTCCGCCGGCCACGTTTTCATTAGATGGCGACCTGATTTACTTGGGTGGAAAGAATACGAGCGGTACTGGATCGCCAGATGTGATAACAGCAACTGACATGGGCCGTGTAATTTACATGAACCATGGTGCAAAAATAACCATAGGAAGTGATACAACGGTAACGCCAACGCAGCCGTATGTTGCGTTTTCTGATGCGGCAATTGCTATGCGTGTTTGGAAGGCTTCTACCGATGGATTGAACACTATAATAAATCTTCCAAGAGATCAGATGCATTTGGCCAAGGCGATTCAGCCTTACGGCATGAAGATGAATACTCTTACAGATTTGCTTGTTACAACTGACAAGTACTTGAGTTTTACATCGCTTACAGGAAGTGGGCTTGGGACTGAAGTTAGAATTGCTTGGGATAAAGTAGAGCCGGTGCCTGGTCTTGAGATAATGGGTTATTCAGATTTCTGGAAGGCATTTAACGAGAGTAGGGCAATAGCAATTGACACAACGCCTGTTACAATGCCAACCTACGGTCTTATAAAAATGACGACAGACGATTATCTAGATCAGCTTCTTGTGTCTGGTGCAACTGCTGCAAATCCATTTTCGATTTATCTTTCTGGAGATTCTAGTGGACATGCACAAGTTAGAGAAATAGCTTCTGCAGCATCAGATTATCTAGTACCTGGTGAAGGGGCTAATGCCAGAATCTTCTTGGATCATGGCGCTAGGCTTGGTCTTGGCTCTCGTGACTGGAACGAACATTCAGACAATGCTTGGAGTTTGCTTGGCAAAAACCGTGTTGCTCTGCGTCCCAACGGAAGTTGTATCATCGATGTCAATTCCGACTTGGTAATCGCCGATCCTCAGCCTATAGTTCCGACAACGGACTTTGGAGGAATTGATGCAACAGCTCTTGCGGCTGGAATTGAAGATCACAGAGTAACGTTCTTTTCGCATGACACCAGAGAGATACGAATACCTTCTGGGCAAGAATTCGATCTTAGTGCCTTTGGTCAGCAGACAACTTCTGAGTATGCAACGCAGAAGGTTGAGCTTGCAGGTAAAGTCAGATTGATTTTTGAGCCTGGGTCGGCACTTAGATTCCCAGACATGGCAACTTCTCAATCATCGCTTTATCCGGTTCTTTATGTGAACCAAGAATCCGAGGTGATTTTTGAGGGTATTCAAGACGATGAAAATACTTTTGCTTGGGACGAAAGTTCTGACACTGATAGGGCAAGGATTAAAATCTACGGTTGTGGGCAGATTTGGGTTAACAAGAGAGCCAAGTTGCATTTGAACGACGGTGCAATGCTTGCGATAGAATCTGATTCCACAACACCTAGGACGGATGTAACGTTGAGTTTGCAGCGTGAAGCAGAAGTTTTGATTGGTGATGAAAACCATGCCGGAGGAAGTTTCCAGATCGGAAATCCAACGTCCGTTGATGATTCATACATTAATTTCAAACTTAGGCTTGACGGTGCAAAATCGTTTTTCCACATAGGACGTGAAGGCTTTGTGGGATTTGGTGCTGGAACGGTGCAACGTTCTTACAATAGAATTAACGGTCGTAGTTCTAGTCCAAATTGGAAATTCAAAAAACTTTACAATGTAAGCCAGGCACACGTTGCTTTGCTCAGAGGAATTATCAACCACAACAACATATACGATGGAAGTTCCAAAGAAGGCAGTTTATGGACTTTTGGTCCTGTTACGACCAGTACTGGATATCGTGTTGAGGTGGGACCGGATGAAGCTACCATAAGAGGTGGTGGTAATTTGTTGTACCTGTCCGATGATTTGACCAATCTTGAGTTGTACTCAACTGCGACAGCTCTTGTGTATGACACAGCACTTGATAATGGAAAATACAACATTATGGCACCTAGCCTAGAAATGGCTCAAACAACTCACCTTGAAACACAGGATGCAAACACAACAATAGATAGGGCTGATGCTGGTAATGCGAGTGAAAGTGATTTGATTGGGGGTTTCTTGTTCGAGGGTCCTCAGACCGATGCATTCTTGTTCCTCGGAGCTTCTGACATAAAAGCACAAGGGACTCAAAACACTGGAGAGACAAAACAATACGGCAGTTCAAAATATGTCTCCTTAGGTAAAACTCAATTTGAGCATAGAGTTGGATATATGTATCTTGCTGATGGGGCTACCAACGGCACCATAGTAAGAACAAATCAATACAATGTTGATGGGCCAAGTAACGCTGAAGACTTGGGAATGATTTATGGCGCTTTGAAAGGTGCTAATTCCGAAAATGAGGGCATTCCTACAGCGTATACAATTCCGTAGGCGTTGTTTACTAAGGAGAGGGGCATATTATGAAGCTAGTGGATATAGTTGGTAAACGTATTTTGCGCAAATATTTTATTTTGTTTGTCATTCCAATTATATTTTCTCAATTGTGTTTGGGTGAATATAGAAGTCCGTCTCTTTTAGAACGAGGCCCCATGAGGGTGCTTTTGGGTGAGGATGATGGAGAATACGGTCTTACTGTTTGGGGGGTTGGGTACAGCAAAATTGCAGACAAGGCTTACACCAGTGACCATGGAACAACAACGGAACCTCTTCCCGCGCTTTGGTTCAACAAGTCAGACTTTAGATTGACCGAGATTTTTCCAGACAGTTTGGTTCCTCTTAGATCAGAGTTCCATCATCCTCTCTTAAGAACAACAAATCTCCATTTGCGCGCACAGTATACCGAGCAAGGTATTTCGGTTGGTTTGCGTTACGATTATCCATTTTATCACGATAATGGCCGTTTGGGTTTGCGAGTTCATGTGCCCGTCAAGCGAGTTAAAATTAACAAAATAGATGTTGAAGGTGTACGAAGTGGTGGCGAGTTTCAAGATGTTTTTGTAAAGCAACCTGTTGTTAATACCGTGCAGGGTGGTTCTGTACAAAATCAGGATACCTCTGAGCTGGCCATTGCAATTCGTTTGGATTTCGCAGAATCTTTGGTTCAAGCAAGTGATAAGACTTCAGCTATCAGATACAACATAAACAACCGTATGCAAATTGGTGCAAACGCGGTTGATAACTTTAATTGGTCGGGGAACAGTGCCCTCGAGAGAAATATTTATTGGACTGTAGAAAGTGGTGAAAGTGCATCTTCGAGAAAGGGTCCTGTTTTAGCCGTTTATTCACCAGAGGGATATGTTCCTAGAAACCCTGATGCAGAAATTGTGCTAAGGACTGATGCTGGTGCCAATGCAGCCATACCGTTTCCTGAGGATGGAAACATATCAGCTGGAAATGTTTATTATTTCGATTCAACAAAGGATTATAAGCTTCTTGCAGATGATCATGCGCAGGTTGATTTAGAGAGGCGGTTGCAAAACCAGGCTACAAAAGCCAACATCTGGCTTATTCCTATTCAAAGAACTGCAAATGATATTCCTGCGGTTCAGGAAGGTGGAACGTTAAAAATTGTGGAGCGTTTGATAAACAAGGTTCAAGGAAACGCTTACGAGTGGATGCACGACCGTGGCATGGACTTTGAGTTGTTCACTGCAGAAGGTATTGGAGATATCGATGCAGAAGCATTTTACGAACACACTTTCAACGATGATTTGGTTGCAGAGTTTTCTCTTGGAGTGAAAATTCCTACAGCCAAGAAATCTGAGTATGTTACGGGAACCAACTCTGACAGAGACATTTCTAATCCATACAGAGTTCCTCTTGGCAACAACGGCCACTGGGAAGTAAAGGGTGGTGGAATGGCTTCTTGGCAGCCCAACAGTTATTTTGGGCTCAAGGGCGAAATGTACTACAGCATGGTTTTGGAAGAAGAAGAAGAAAGAGCTGCTAGCTTTAAAAATGCTCAGATTAAAAACCTAGGTCCTCAGGCGGCTGCGGCTGTCGATTGGGGATATTTTGTGGCACGTGTCGACTTTAACGTGACACACCCAAAAACTACAGATATTAAAGGCGTTGTTGGCTACGAGTTTATGTACAAACGTGAAGAAGATGTGCGCTTTACAAAGACAAAGATTGAGTCATGGTTAGGAAAAGAATACGATCTTTCTACGGGCCTTTTTGATACGGTAACGTATGATTTGGACAACGATTTGTCGTCAATGCATACCAACGCAATTTCGCACCGAATTCGAGGAGAGGTCTCTTGGGTGCTTTCAGACTGGGTAGAAAGTTTTTGGGGTGGTGCTTGGACATTTGCTGGTAAAAATACGCCGCGTGAGTTTGATATGCATCTAGGGTTTCACGTCGCCTTTTGATAATATATTTTACAATTTGCTATTGTGTTGCCGGCGCTTGTCGCCGGCTTTTTTTAAATGGGGGTTTTGTGAAGGTTATAGCTCTGTCTATTTTGTTGCTTACGTCTTATCTGTGTTGCTCTGAAAAGGTACAGAAAAGTTCTTTTAAAAAACGAGTTAGACACATTTTTGAGCTTGCTAAAGCTGGAAAAGGATATGAAGACTTTGATCTTAAAATATTAGACGAAATTCTGTGTTCTCTAAACATATTTGTTGGATACGGCAAATCCTTGTATTCCCATGAGCTAAATTTATTGGCTGGGCTTGCTGACAAGATAGATTCAATTTTGAGTGAGAGGGACTATCTAATTTTGCGTATGTTTAGAAGATATAGCTGTTTATACGATCGGCTTTCTTCAGGTACAAGCCGTTCGTTTGATGTTGTCTCTCCTAATTTTTGTAAAGGTGAGGTTTGTTCAGATGAGGATGTTTTGGTGAATAGGTTTGAGTGTATCAGGAAAAAATTTTTAAGAAGTATCAATGAAGTGATGGCTCTTGTACAGGCGATCAAGAAAAAGAAGCTAGACTCTGATGATACAATTGAAATGTTTGGATATGAGTTAATCAAAATTGTGACTTTTTATTACGACAAGATTAACCCTTTTGTAGAGGCAACAAAAGTGGAAGTGGCTGACGTTATGAAGGTTCATAGAATTAAGTGCGGAAAGTTTAAGAAATACAAAACTCCAAGAGAGAGCTGTGCCGTTATGTAATAATTCTCCTTTTTGAGGCGCATCCTATGAGATTTATGTCTATTTTTTTTGTCCTTCACATTTGTGGCTTTTGTTGTTGTTCTGATTCCAGAGAAATCGAAGAATATTTTTTTTCGGGTAAATATAACGACTTAAATTTAGTGTTTTTAGGGATTGAATCTGTTCATAGCGGATTGATAAATGAATTTTTGCGATCTGTGAGTGAAAGCAAAATTCATGCGGCATCGCAGATGTGCATTGATATCGAAGTGCCGTATTTTGAGAAAAATGGTTTTTTAGCTCCAAAGAAATTGAAATATTTGGCAGTTTCTGTTGTACAAGCTTTGTGTAGCGAAGGTGCCTTCGCACAGGCGTACGAAATGCTTGATGAGTTTGTTTTATTGATAAGATTGTTGAAATATGGGGGGAAGGGATGCTTGGTTTTGAGTTCAGACGGAGGTTCTGGTTAATACCTTTTTTAGCTCTTTGTTGTTACAACGATGTTTTTTCGGCGGAAAAAAAAGACTCAAAAAAAGATTTTTCGAAAAAGGAAGTGAAAGAGTATAAAAGAATAGCTGAATGTGAATATGTGAAGTTAGTAGTGCTTTGTGCTGAAATTGACCGTATTGGCAACGGAAAGGAGTTTAGAAGGTTTATGCGTAACAGTTTTGTTATGAAAGAACTTGCTAGGCGTTCAGTCAAAGATTTGCCACAACTTTCTGAAGAAAATACTCTTGAGATTTTGCGATTTTTTAAAGATTCTTCTTTTAAGCTTATGGAAGAAGCGCTGAAACAAGGTGATGAAGACTTAAAGAGCGCGGTATCTTTGAGCTGTAGAACGCTGATGTCAAAAATAAATGAATTTGCGGAATATAAGGCTTTTGTGGAGCCGCATGAAGTTTCTCAAAACCGCTGCTGTATACTGCTGTAAGCGTTGTTGGGGGGGGTGAGAAGTGCTCTGGATTAAGAAGTTTATAGTGTATAACACTTAAGTCTAGACAAGTTAAACATTTGGTTTTTCAGCGTTTTTTAACCATTGTCATCCGGCCCCCGGATCGAGTTTGGGATGACAAGAGAATGAAATTTGAAGCGAGCTATCGGTTCCTTGCCATAGATTCCAGATCAAGTTTAGCTTGCCGGGCGTAGCAGTAGGCGAAGGCTGAGATGATAAATTTGTTTAAAACCATCGGTAATTAATTACGTTTCAGAATTTCTAGATGAAATGATGCTGTAAATTTAATTTTTTTTAAAAAAAAGCTTGCATTAAATATAATTTGCTGCATGATAACCATCGCAGTGCTTTATCTATGCTTAATGTAGCGGTACCGGAAGCCATAGCTTAAGACACTAAACCGGGTAGTTCCCAAGCGCGTTTTTTGATGTACACGCGTAAAAAACATCAGATTTCTAGGCATTGCGCAGGGCAATATTTGAGGCGCGGGAATGTCCCGCAATTGTTTAACACGTAACTAAAGGAAACGTTATGAAAAAAAAATTATTGTTACTCATTGCTTTTGCAATGGCTGCAGGAGTGGGTTACACCGCTAGTGTAAGCGCGATGGATGATAAAGACTTGGAAAGTGGGGGTGGGCTATGCGGAGTTGTAAGGCGAGCGTTAAATCAAGAACAAAGATCAGGATATCCAGTAGGTAAAAAAACAAGAACAGACAATCCAGCAGTATCAGTACCAGTCAGCGGCAGCGGGTCAGAAGCAGAATCTGCCAAATTCGAAATCTTCAAAAGGTTAGTTTGGACAAACGCTTTTGGCAAGGTAACAGCGGTTTCAGCTTTATCAGCTACAGCACTCGGTTTTGCATCATTGGTTGCAAATCGCAATGATAAAAAAACATTGGCAAAGCAGTTGAAAAACCTCGCCATTTTCTTGGGCATTGTTAGTGGTGGATCACTCGCTTGGAACAGTGGAATAATGTTGTTTGGTGGCGAAAGCGATGTAATAAGCGTTTAAGCCCAGTAAAACACATAATCATAAAACTTAATCATGAGGGGCCGGAAATTCCGGCCCCTTAATTTTTTTATTCTTGAAACTCTAAATTTCCACCAGTGATATACTTCAGATGTTGAAAGTTTTAATAGCTACTTCAAAAAAACTTCTGGTAATGTCAAAAGAACTTCTAGGTGATGAAGATTCAAAAGATAAATTTAAAGAGGATGTTCGTTTGAATGTTAGTAGAATAATGGAGGCGATGGAAAAGTTGGCCGGAAAAAAGGCTTGTTCTGGGCCGCATGAAGTTTCTCAAAACCGCTGCTGTATACTGCTGTAGATTTTCTGGAGGAAGGATTCGAAGATGATTTTTATCGTCATATTCTGTGGATTATGTTTTTCCAATGTTCTTATGGTGTCAGACGCAAATGTTGTTAAAGAAGATGAAAAAGAGAATGTTGCACTTGCAGGAAATGCCAATTTATTCGTCGCAATTCCGGATACGCATGATGATTTGGTGGATATGTATCGCGATGAGGAGATGAATAAAATTGGCCTGGCAGCTTTTATAAATAAGAAGGGGCAAGAAATGTGGTTGGCGTTTTTGACAAGCACGATAATGGATGAAGCGAAAAGCAGATGTTCTGACGTGCTTCCATCGAGTGGTCGTGACATTATTCCGGAGGTGCCCAAAATTGCAAGAGAGACTGCCTGGAGATTAATTGAATCTTTTAGAAATGAGAATAATGAAAGAAGCGCGCAGGCGGTGTGGGAGGAATTTTGCGTATTGATTGAGGTTTTTGAGGATATGGGAAAACCAGAAAGTGTTGATCTCAAAAAGAGCTTTTGGTGCAGATGTTGTTGTTGGAAAAAATAGAAGGCTGGTCGTCGCATTCCTTACGCGGTATTAACCGACAACCAGCCAGCTTACGTCGCTGCGTTACGTCATAGGATTCTGTCGCGCCGGCGACGTTTTACTTTTTAAAGGCGAGCTCCATTTTGTGTACACCTTCTTTGTTTGTCTTGAAGGTGACCATCACAATGCCGTTTTCAAATTTGGCTTCGGCACTGTCAACATCTATGTTGTGAGGAAGTGATACGTGCCGTTCTGCAAAGCTGGATCCGTGGAACCATGCTTTACTTTGATCCTTTTCTTCATCATGTTCTTCTTTGCACTCAGCTTCGATATCCAAAAAAGGCGTTCCGTCGGGGTGTTTGTCGATGATTACCTTGATGTCTTTCTCGTCGTATCCGGGAAAGGGTACTTCAACACGGAAAAGGCCGCTTTTAACATCCTCACCCCACTTTGGCGCTGCCCAATTAAGCTCGTTTTCCCAATCTTCCCAGTG
>JBHPCE010000005.1:0-28596 GCA_042576345.1 Candidatus Babelota bacterium
CATCACTAAAAGTAAATTTTGCAACTTTTCCTTCATGATCTGCTATAATACCACATAGTTCGGGTGGAAGGGTTTCACCAAGACTCATATGGATTTTTTTCCGCCTACGGCTCCAGGTAGGTTTCCGTAGTTCCTCCACACGAGACCCTTTTGGTACCAAGTATGCGTGGTGGTTGCCATCAATTGTTGCGTGTATAAAGCCAGTTCCGGTGCTTTCTAGCGTTATGGTTTTACTTTTTGACAAAAAAAGTTTTTGTAGAATTGGATCCTTCAGATTGCTTGAAAGCGTTTTATTTGAGTGCTCACCCAGACTCAGCTTAAACGATGCCTTTTTTTTACCCGTTGCCAGGGATTCTATCAACACTGGCCAATCTTTTTTGTGATAGTTTTCATATGAGTAAACCTCTATAATTTCATCTTTGTGAATAAGACAATGTAGTTCTGTTATTTCTTTCCCATAACCTGCAACAAAAGCCGGCATGAGCAGGGCAAATGCAAATAATACTCTAAATTTCATTAGAAACTCCTGTTTTTCTTAAATATTCTACATATAAAGAATATATTAATTTTGTGGAGGTGTCAAATTCGAAGCATTGTTGTCTTAAATAATGCTATTTTTGTAAAGAAAATGCGAAAAAAAAGGCCGGCTGGGGAATTCCCCAGCCGGCCGGTAGGTTTTTATTTAGTTGATGCGGTTGTGATTTGATCTCTCTTGGCGCGTATTGTCTCGTTTCTTGCCATCACTCGCTCTCGAACCATCTTTCTTTCATTTTTTAGTTTGTCGATTGCTGCCCGGTGTGTTGCAATTTCCGCTGCAATGTCGCGGATTCTGTCACGCATTGTGTCGCGCTCTCTTGTCATTCTGTTTAACTCTGTTTTCATCTTTTTAACGTTTGTTGGCATGTTTTTTCGCGTTTTACGCTTTGTTTGAGCCATGCAGTTGCTCGAAGCGATAAATATCGAGAGTGCCAAAAGTGAATATTTTACAATATTTTTCATTTGATTCTCCTTTCCCTAAATAAACCGACTGCCTTGCTGAGGCAAGCCCCAACAAGGCAGCTCCGCAGGGGCACCACTCAGCCAAACACAACAGTGCCGAGCTTGTACTGCACCCCCAAAAACCATTAATTAAGTTTATTGTAAGGACCAAAAGAGTTTCAATACTTGGGGGTAAAAATTTTTACATTTTTTTCAAGCCAGCCTTGTTGGCATTGAAGCTTCAAATATTTCATCCCGCAGGGCTACAGCGTCTTTTCTGACTTGTTTAGGGGTCCTGGGGCCTTTTGCCAGTTTTTCTACTTTTTGCATTGCTGCGCGGTGGTTTCCGTTTTTGCTAAGGCATTTTGAAATATGAAGTTGTGAAAATGGAAACCTTTCTGTTTCTTTTGATGTTTGTTCGAAAAGCGGAATTGCTTCGGCGTATCGACCAGAATTCATAAGCGCCTGGGCGTAGTTGTAAGCGCAAGCCAAGTTGCTTGGCTGGTGTTTATAGGCTTTTTCAAAATTCATACATGCTTTTTTGTACTCTCTCTCGTTGTAGTAGGCCGTTGCGAGTTTAAAAATTCCGTCAAAATCTGGACCGCGTTTTACAGCTTGTTCCAGTGAAATTATTCCTTCGCGGTATTTTCCAAGAAGAACCGCGCATTTACCGTGCAAAAGCCGCACATGAGGTTTTACAAAGTCGCTTTTAAGTGCCGAGCAGCTGGCCTCGTAGGCTTTTGGAATCTCTTTTTTGTCATAATAAACTTTTGACAGGTTGTAGTAGGCTTTTCCGTGGTGGCCTCTAAGCGCTATGGCCGTTTTAAAACAGCTTTCAGCTTTGTCGTAGTTTTTGTGTTTGTACTGGATAAGGCCGACATTGTTGTAGCACTCTGGATGAGGTTCGTGTTTTAAGTTTAAAGCTTTTCCGTAGTAATGAAGGGCTGTGTCGTCATCCCCCTTGATTTGGTAGTGGCTGCCCAAATTAATCAGTGGTTCAGCGTAATATTTGTCCAACTCTGCCGATTTTTTGTAGAATTCTAGCGCTTCTTCTTCGTGTCCGCTGTTGGCCATAGCAACAGCATAGTTGTTGTATCCCCTAGAAGTTTGTGGAGCTTTTCTTATGACATCGCCCCAGAATTTCAAATCTGAACTCCAAACATCGGTACGCCTGGTGGTGGCGTTGTACGAAAGACTCAAAAGTAAGACGGAAAATATTGCTTGATAAGTTTTGTCTGAGGCCTTCCAATAATTTTGCCTTAAAAACTCAGCCACAAATGATAGAGCCCAAATTGTCAAATATGCCAGCAGAAGCGTCATTCCGACGGAGCCTAGATAAGTTTTGTAGTCGTTTGCCATTTCTGCCGAAGGGACAATGCTGGTTCTAGGTCCTACCGAGAGTAAAAACCAAAAAAGTGAAAATGAGATCAGGTTTGAGCGTTTTTTCCACCAAAGAAATATGGAAGTAGAAAATATTGAAAGCAGCGCCAATAGAGGGAAAATAACGTCGAACTGCCAAAACGTTTTTGCCATAACATAGTCGTAGTCAAAGCTTAGATTAAATGGCCAGAAGAAGATGGTGATGTAGTGCAGCAAAACTTTGAATTCAGAGATTAAGTACCGAAGTGCTGTGATTTTTACCGTGGGAGACTCTGTGAGTAGATTTCCTCTGTTGCAGTCTAGCGCGGCGTCAAGCCTTACAACGTTTGTCAGAGAAAATGGCACTGTTGAAGAGAAAGAAAAACTGTAGAAAGCCCCGTAAAGTGCGATTGAAACAGCTATGTGCATAGGAATCTGGTTGATGAATTTTTTCCATTGCCACTGGGATATGAAAAATAAATCTATCATAGCTAGCAAAAATGGAATTACAACAACGATCTCTTTGGTGCCGGCTGCCAGGGCAGAGAAGATTGTTGCTGCAGCGCAAATCGCGATTTTGGCGCCAATGTGCTTGAGTTTGGAGAAAAGTACTAAGCATCCGATGATGGCCAGTACAAAAAATGTGGCTAAGCCCTCCAGTCGCATCTGAGTGATGTACGTTGCCGTTTGAGTCTGGACGGGATGGAGCATAAAGATGGCTGATGCGAGGAACGATATTATGTTTGCGTGTTTTTGGGCAAAGTCAGATTTTTTCAGTCCATGGAGCAATGTTTTGAAAATTAAAAACAATAAAAAAGCGTTCAGTATGTGTAGTGATATGTTAAAGACCCTGAAATAGTAGGGATTTAGGCCCCACGTGTGATATGTGAAGGCATTTATCATGTTGGACACCCAACGTGAGTGTGCAAAAAACATATCTCCGTATGACTGGAGTTTGAGATAAAAATTTTCGACAATGGTTGGTGCATCATCAAACATGAATTTATAGTTGAGCGTTGGAAGATAAGCGATAAGTGTTGTTAGAGCAGCAATTGCAAAAGCTGTATAGATACTGAAGCCTGAATTTTTTTCCATGTGATACCTTTCAACAGAAACGCCTTTTGGCGGTACAATCCAGGGAATCATGCTGAAGCCTTTCCTTTTTTGCTGTCACTTCCTCTGTTTGCAACCACTTCTCCCGAAACTCCGCTGCTAAAGGCCTCCATCAAATCTTTACCTGTCAAAACACCGTCTCCGTTGGAGATTTTGTCTTGAAGTTTTAGTCGGCCAAGTTCTTTTTTTACTGTTTCCGATGCTCTTGGGCCAAGGCTTTTTTCATTGCTTGCAAGTTCTAGGCAGTCCATTGCCTCGCGAATTCCTTTGGTTTTTTCGATGCAGTTGGCAACTCTGGCAAATGCGTATGGAAAGTTTTCGCCGTCCACAAGGCATTTTTTGAAAAGTTGCTCTGCTTCGTTAAATTTGTCTTGCACAAAGAGAGCTTCTGCAAGGTTGTATGCAAATCTTCCGTCGTGGGGAAATCTTATGTGGAGAGATCTGTAAATATCTTCGGCAGGCTTTGTTTGACCGTCTAGGTAATAGGCATTGGCTAGGCAGAATTCTAGCTGGGGTGTTCGTATTCCACGTTGAGACGCTGTTTTAAACGCTTTTACCGCCTCTTTGTAGTGTCCGAGTTTAATGCCGACTTGTCCCAGAGCAAAAAAACCTTCTTTGTTATCCATGTCGCCGACGGTAGCTTTTTTAAAGTGATCCCATGCTTTGTCATTTTCTTTTTTTTCTAAGTAGAGGCGGCCAAGGTTGAAAAATGCTTTTCCGTAGTAAGGGCGTAATTTTATAGCGGCCTGCAATATTTTTTCTGACTCTTCATATTTTTTCTTTTTGAGTAGCAGCGTTCCCAAATTGTTGTAAGCCTCAGGGTAAGATGGCGAAAGCCTGATACCCTCTTTTAGAGCATCTATGGCCTCATCATCTCTTCCGCCAGCAGAGTATGCAACAGCAAGGTTGCTCCATGGATCAGAATAAAATTTGTCCAGCTGAACCGCCTGGAGAAAATGTGGTATTGCTTTTTCGTATTGACTAGATTCAGAAAGCGCAACTCCCAGGTTGTTGTGTGCTCTAGCCTTTCCCGGAGCTTTTCGCACGGCGTCTTGCCAAAAACCTATGGTCGATTTCCAAACAGAGTTTCTAGAGAGAGTTGCGCTTCCTAGAATCATCGTTAGAACTGCAAAGTATGCTGTTTGGAAAATATAATTTTGATCAGTTATTTTCAGCTGAGACAAGTGTTTAAAGTGTTTGAATGCCAGTGTGGATGCCCACACTATGAATGTTGCTATTGCAAAAAATAGGCCAGCATAAGCAAGGTAGGCCTTGTAGTCGCAGACCAATTCTGGTGAGGCGATTATGCTACATCTTGGCAGCAAAGAAAGTAAAAACCAAAAAAGCCCAAAACTTACTACACGCTCATATTTTTTGATGGCTACGTAGAGCGCACTCCCAAAAATGATCACGAGTGCCAAAAATGGAAGAAAAGAATCGGGTGCTAAAAAACTTTCTGAAAGCTTCCAGTCGTATTCAACACTCATTCCGACGGGGAAAATGGCCAGTTTGAGGTGGTGCAAAATAACCTTGAATTCGGAAATCATAAATCTGAGGGGTGTTATCATCTCTGATGGTGTGTCTGTGAGGATGTTACCCTTGTTGTTGTACGTTTGGGCATTGAGTTTGGCCACATTTCCCATAAATCCTGGTGCAAGAAATCTGAGCAGCGTGAACATCATAATGCCAGTAAAAATGATGTGATAGATGATGTGTGCTTTAAACTTTTTCCACTGCCATTCGGATATAAAAAACCAGTCTATGAGCATCAACAAAAACGGTGATAAAATCGCTATTTCTTTAGTGCCGCACGATGCAATGCCCACCAAAACTCCTGTAGAAAATAGCGACAACCTAGGAATCAATGTTTTTGCCTGCAAAGCTAGTGTTATTATCAAGAGAGTTAGAAGTACAAAAAAACTGGCAAGTCCTTCTAGTCTTGCTTGTACGACGTAAGAAACGGCTTGAGTTTGCACGGGATGAAGCAAAAATAAAGCTGATGTTATAGCAGAAATCCACAGAGAATATTTTGATAAAAATTTGTTACTCTTTTGACGTTTGCACAGTGTTGCGACTAAGAAAAATAAAAATAGTCCGGCAAGGATGTGAATGCCCAAATTTATGCAGCGATAGTACCACGGGTCAAATCTACCCCACTGAAAATTTAATTTGTTAAGGGCTGTTCCAAGCCATCTTTGGGTTGTTCCAAGTTCTGCCAAGAAATTAAAACTTCGTATGTTAAAATTTTTTGTTATGTTAGCGAGGTCGTCAAATTGGAACGGATATTTAAGTGATGGATAATAAAAAACGAGTGTTAAAATGGACAAAATTAACGGTGGAATAAGCCATTGAATCCAAGAAAACCCTTTATTTGCGGCATTTTCCATTTCCCTTTTCTCCCCGTTATTTCACTATGCAGAAGAGCCTAGATGATGGTCTGTCTGCATACGACTCCGCTATAAAGCAAAGTTTATCCCAGGAGACTTAGAAGTGAAGGGGTTACTACATTTGACCGTGCAGGTAAACTTATTTAGCCTAAATAATGTTTTCGATTCGTTTCATTAAAGCTTATTTCGAGGTGAAAGTATGATTTCTGCCAGTGTAAAATTATTGTTAATTGAAGGTTTCATGCTCGTTCCTGCATTTGTTTTTACAATGACTCTGAGAGGATTTGCTAGGGCATGGATGTCAAAGAGAGAGGGTGATGTCTTTCCTGAAGAATGCGGATTTTTGACATTAGATCCTGCTGCTCATGTGAATATATTTGCGGCAATGTTTGTTGCAGTAATATTTACAATAATTGATTATATAGCGCCTGTTTCACCTACTTCGTCTTCAACTCTTTTTGTAACACTCATGCTTTTGGGTCCGAATTGGGTTAGTAGGATAGATTTGGATCCATACAGATTTGACAAACCCTCAAGGGGGGTGTTGAGAGTTTTTTATTTTGGAATTGGTGTGATGCTGTTTGCAGCTCTTATGGCATTTTATGCTTCAAGAATAATGGTAAAGCTTTCGGTTCCAGAATTTATACTTGAGCCGCTTTCTATATTTTTTATTGAATTTGCGGTTTGTTGTATTTGGTTTCCATTGATAAATTTGATTCCACTTCCATCGCTCGATGGAGAGGTGCTTTTGAGCTATTTTTTCCCAGCAACACGTGAGTATACTGAACAAATAACACCTTTTATTGGCATTGCAATTATCATGTTGATTCTTCCGGTGTTACGGGTTGTTATGATGGCAATAATGTTATTATTATCAAATTTGGTGTTTATTTAGTTGGGGACTTTACAGATGAATCTTTCAATAGAAAAACAAGTAGAAGTGCTTTGCAGAGGTGCAGATCAAGTTTTGCCGAAGGAAGATTTAAAGAAGAAGTTAGAAAAAGGTCGACCGTTAAAAGTTAAGTTTGGGGCCGATCCCACTGCTCCAGATATTCATTTAGGCCACTCAGTGGTTCTTTCCAAACTCAGACAGTTTCAGGATTTTGGACACAAGGTTATTTTTTTGATTGGCGATTTTACGGCCAGAATTGGCGATCCGAGTGGAAAATCCAAAACTCGGCCTCCATTGAGCGAAGATCAGATAAAATCTAACGCCAAGACTTATTTGGACCAGGTGACGCGAATTTTGGACGTTGAAACTTTAGAAATTAGGTACAACTCCGAATGGCTGTCAAAGATGTCTTTTGAAGATGTGCTAAAACTTTGCGGAAAAGTGACTTTGGCAAGGATTATTGAGCGCGATGATTTTTCCAAAAGACTCAAAGAAAGCACCCTGCCTCACAAAAATAATAACTTTTTCATTTTCAAATAGTCAATATTATAGCAATTGTCACAATAATTTTAATTCGAAAAAACAATATCAAATGGTAGATATATCTAGAAATCGGCACTTTTAACTTAATGTGTTAGGATGTTGTGTCACAGATCTCGAAATAATCTGAAAAACACGGAGGGACAAAAAACAGAATGAAAACAAAGGTTCTAAAAAAAGATAACACCATAAAAATTCAAAAAAACGTGTCTCTCGCAGACAAAAATTGGTTCAAAACAGGAGGAAATGCCCGTTTTTTTTGCGACCCCAAAAACCAAAAAGAATTTAAAGAGGCGATAAGCTTTGCGCAAAAACACATCTTAGAAACATTTGTTTTTGGTAGCGGAGCAAATTTGCTTGTGAATGATGACGGCTTTAAAGGCTTTGCAATATGCCCAAAAATGAAAAATATCAGTTTCAGTAAAATGGAAGGCGACACTTGGTGTGTTACGGCTGAAACAGGGGTTTTAATTGATGATTTGATAGAAAAATGTCTAGAAAATGGTCTTGTAGGACTAGAGCCATTCAGTGGAATACCGGGAACTATCGGCGGAGCCGTTTTTATAAATCTTCATTATTTTGGTTCACGCATAGAACATAATTTCGTCCACGGTACAGTACTCGACAAAAATAGCGGTAAAACAAGTATCATAGACAAAAAATCATTCAACTTTGGCTATAATCATTCAACTCTGCACTGCAAAAATAAATATCTCTTGGATGCCACATTTACGGTAAAAAAGGTTTCAGAACTGGAAATTGCCTATACCAGTGGAAGGCGAGATGAGATAATTCGTCAGCGCCAAAGCCGATATCCAACAGAAAGAACCTGCGGCTCGTTCTTTAGAAATTTCAGCCAAGAGGAATTGAAAAGAGGCAATAAAAAGGCAATTCATCCATACATTGCATATTATCTTGACAAAGTTGGAGTGAAAGGTAGTCTGCGCTGCAATGGGGCAGTTGTCTCACACAAACACGCCAACATGATAATCACCGACAGAGACAATGCCACAAGTAGCGACATAATACGTTTGGCCCTCAAAATGCAAGAGATTATACACCAAGAATTCAACTTAGTTCCGCAGCTGGAATGCCAACTTTTGGGATTTGAAAAATATCCGTTAAAAAAATAAGGAAAAACAGGAGATAGGAGCAAAAATGAAGTTTAACAAATCAACTATGTTGTTTTCGGCAGTAGCATTATGCTCTGTTGGTAATTTGCACAATATCACTGGAACTGGATTAGAGCATCAATGCTCTTTTCTGACTCCATCAATTTTGTTCGACCGAAAATGCAAAATTAGAGAATGCCAACAAAATGAAGATCCGGACAAATGGTTTGAGGAAATTAAACCAAAACTTATTGAAGAATTTATACAACTGTTCAAAAGTACAGAAAAAAGATTAGAAATTATCAAAACCATGATCACAAGTGGCAATAGTATTCCACCAGTAATATATCACACCGAGAGAGAGATTTATGACATAACCGAGAGAGAGATTTATGACATAACCGAGAGGGAGATTTATGACATACATGAGTTCTTAAAAACACCGAAAACAATTGAAAAGAGTATGCAAATATATGCTCTTCAAACAACTCAAAATGAATTAGGTAGATTCATAATGATGAAAACTATGAAATCATTTCACTTTTTGATTGCTACCAGCTCCGACGCAGCTTGTTATTTTAAAATTGACAAGGAAACATGGCAAGATCATTATAATTGGACCTATAAAAAAATTGATGAAGTGTGCATAGACAGTTTATACAAAATTTAAACAAAAATTAGGGAAAAGGAATTTAAATGAAAGTTAAAAAAACAATTCTAATGACAAACTTGGCTTTTTCAATAATCTTGTTCGGTACAACAGGTCTTTTGGGTTCTAACCTTGAGGGCAAAAAAAACTGTGACGTAGAAAAGTGGTTCAAAATTAACAAAGAAGTGTTCATTAAAGAATACATAGAAATTCTAAATTTTCACAAAAATAGAATGTTTAAGACAAAAGAAACTGTAGAACACGCACTGAAACTTGCCATCGAAAATCCGAGAGAAAATTGGCAAAAACTTATGCCAACAAGACTCCGTAGAACCTATAGAGACGGAGATCCAAGACAAGAAAAGTACGACGAGCTATACGGCAATCCCCGTATACAAAAATTGGCAAATATTGTCGACTGGCGTCACTGGAGGATAAAAAGAGACATCGCCATAACTGATAGGGATTCGCACATGCATACTCTTGAAGAAATATGCAAAGTTGTGCTTGAAAGCCAAAGTAATCAAGAAGCAAATATCAGGCTGAATACGTTCTGCTCCAGGTATGTGCACGAAGAATTCATAGAAATATTAACCAAAAAACTTATACAGGTTGTTCCATTGGAAATGAGCATAGAGGATAAAAAATTTGAACCTGAATTTCGCAACTCATTTCTCAAACAACGTTTTGCTGCTGAAAAAGCGGCGGAAGTCTTAGACGAAGTGCTTAAGAGAGAACCCTCAAAGGCACACTGGGAATCTGGCGAAGGCCCTTACGTTGGACCTCTCGCAGCAAATTTGCCGATGGATGTCATAATTCCAAAACACAGTCAAAACAACTGGTGTTCATTACTATAAACAACTTTGAAACTGAAGGGAGGAAATAACATATCCTCTCCTCTCTCCGATAAAGAAAGGATCTCACATGAAACTTAAAACAACATTTATAACCACCTTAACATTGGCAACACTGGCAATATTTGCGTGCAGCACGTGTCATTCCGCTTCTAATTCAGGTAAACAACCGCCTTTGGTTTACTGTGAAATGTGCTCATCCACTGAATACAAGGAAGAATTCGGCAAAACATGTTGCACTATTTGCGGATGCCCAAAAGGCTGTCCCACCAAAAAAACAAAATTACAGGAACTTTTCATACAAGATACAAGCGACCATTTTGCACCAATATACCCTCCATGTCGAATGTGCTCATCCGATGAATACAAGGAAGAATTCGGCAAAACATGTTGCGCTATTTGCGGATGCCCAAATGACTGTCCTACAAAAAGCGCAAAGGAAAAACCTTGTCACTGGGAAAAAGAATATATCGGAAGCTTCGAGTTTATGTCGTGGCTTACACTCTCACAAGGACGAAAGAAAATTTTCTATAAACTTCTAGTTCCTGAAAAATTAGTAAACAGAGTTCCAGGAAAATTAAAAGCTCTACAGGAACTAAGCTTTTACGAAGCCATAACAAAATGTATAAATGTTATGGGAAAAAATGAGATTGTAGATACAGTAATCAATAGAATCACAACAAAAGATCATGGGTGTGAAATCTTCACAAAAAATAACCTGCAAGACTTTTTAACTTTCTTCAAAAAAACAGTCGCACTAGGAACATTCCGCCGCGGAGAAAAGATAATAACTTGCTTGTCAAAAGACCCCGATCATTCCTACAAAACAATGACATCTGCAGAAGACTTTTATGGAACATTTCGCGTTACAATGCTTCCCACCGGTCAACTGTCCTGCAGACTTCCAAGAATACCTGGTGCACCAGCCGAAAAGCAAGGCTCCAGAGAAGACTCAACCCTCATAGAAAAAATAAAAACAATTGACGAAGCAGTTGAAAAACGCGGAGGCTTCACTTGCAAATTATACACTGTTATAAAACATGATGGAACATGTTTTACAGCGGATTTTTCTGACCTTGGCTACGAAATTGGCATGGCACAATCGTTAACGGACGGTGGCATAGGACCACAAAAAGCGTTTAAAATAACACAAGAAATTCTAGGCGGCAAAATTATTAGTGAAAGATTTATGACTTCTAGAAGTTAAAACTCACAACTTCCCATCCAAAATAAGTCGTCGGTAGTTGGCCATGAGATCAACCATAAATTTAAGGTTGTGAATTGTGGCCAACGCCAAAACGGTAGGCTCATTTGCTTTAAAAAGGTGCTGTAGGTACGCAACGGAATAATTTTTGCATGTGTGACAACTGCAATGTTCATCAACGGGACCAAAATTTGTAGAATTTCCAGATTTCAAAATTCTAAGCCCACCTTTTTTTGTGAATAAAAGTCCATGCCGAGCGGCTTTTGTTGGATGAGCACTGTCAAAAGTATCAACTCCAAGAGGTACACATAGCTCGAGAGATTGAAGATTGCCAATTCCAAGAAAATGCCTGGGAGCCTCATCTGGAAGTCTTGGCGTGACCCAAGAAAGCATCTCACGCATCTCTTGCCTGTTTTTGCCAACACTTCCACCAATGCCAAAACCGTCAAATGGTAACTTTGTCAAAAAATCACAGCTCTCGCACCGCATTTCCTTGTCCACGCCACCATGGATAACAGCAAAAAGTGCTTGGTCTAGGATATTCAACTTGTGCTCTGCAAGAGATCTTTCAGCCCACCGATGAGTTCTATCCAAAGAAAGTTTTTGGTATTTCCTGTCTATGTGATACGGCAAAAGTTCGTCAAAAGCCACAATGATGTCCGCGCCAAGGGCCTTTTGTGCTTGGATTGATGTTTCTGGAGAAAGAAAAATTGGACTTCCATCTCGGTAAGACCTGAATAAAATACCATCCTCACCAACTTTTAAAACGTGTCCACCTTCTCGTTTTGTTCCCCTACTTTTAAGCTCATCGGCCACACCACCATATTTCAAACTAAAAACCTGAAAACCACCAGAATCAGTTATTACAGGCATATCTCGATTCATAAATTTGTGTAGTCCACCTGCCTGCGCAACGACATCTGTGCCAGGCTGAACCAAAAGATGATAGGTGTTGCAAAAAATCAACTGAACGCCCAGGTCCTGAACGGTTTTTGAATCTAAAGTTTTTATAGAAGCATTTGTGCCCACAGGCACAAAGTTTGGAGTGTCGATGACGCCATGAGGAGTGTGGATTCGCCCTACCCTAGCCATCGATTTTTTTGATTTATGGATTAACTCAAAACGAAAAGACCTATATTCTTTCAATCTAAAACAACTCCAAAAATAAAGTGGTTAATTACAATATTTCGATAGTAACACGTTTATCAAAATATTGGTCTCAAATTTCACACATCCCGTTTTTTAACGAGGAACCGAGCAATTTCGGAAAATGGACTGGCCAAAGAAACAACTAAAATTTTTATGGTTGTTGCTACAAAAATAATCTGCCAAACAGACTCAACCAAACCATAAAGCCCTAAAAATGCAAATATCGCTGTGTCTGCAAATTGTGAAAGCCCTATGGAAACCAAATTTCTCAACCATAAAACCTTTAAACCTAAAAAGCTAGGAACAACATAGAAAACAAGGCTATTGATCCGCATTGCCGTAAAAAGCGCTATCAGAGAGGCAAAAACAATTCTGGGAGCATGTTTTAAAATCGCAAAAAAATGCGGCTGTGCCCAGTCTGCAGGCAAAGGATTGTAGGCCAAGTGCACCCATCCTGCAGCCACATACCAAATAAAACCCACAGCAAAAACCCACGTGGCCATATCTGCCGACTTTTTACCATAAAATTCCTGCAAAAAGTTGGAACACATCATGCAACCGACAATGTACGCATCTGCAGCTGTAACAGAAAAACCAAACAACGATATCTGCTTTATCACAAAAAGGTTGGCAAAAACGGCCTGAAGAGCAATTGCGGCAAAAAGTGCACCACGTCCCAAAACAAGCATTCCAAGCGAAAATGATATGGTTAAAACAACATGAAGTAAAAATATGAATTCATTAGCCACAACAGATCTCCAAATACATATCAAAAACCATCGAAAACACTACGAGCATACAAAAAGAACAGTCAAATGTGCAAAAATAAGGCTGTGCCTTTGGATAAAATCACGCAAAAAATGGAGGTTTTGCGATGAAAAAACCAAAAATACTTTTGACCTTTGCACTCATGCTTAGTTTAGGCGTAAAAGGCGCCGAACGCTCGTTCAAAAAAATAATAGAAGACCACACACTAAAAAACGTCCAAGAGAACCTCAGAGCACAACTTCAACCACCGCAAAATTGGTGGGAGAAAAACGAGACAAAAATTCTTAAAAAGCTACGTCTTCCCATAAAAACACTAGTAGTTTGGCTCACCATATCAGCAATTGTGCGATACACAGATGCCTTTGAAGAGCTTGGAGAACGCTTAGAAGGCCCCCTCGAATGGATTTGCGATTTACTTGGAAAGGACGAAGCCAGAACCGAGTTTCAGTTCGCAATCATAGTCCCGCTAACGCTTGCGCTGGCACACAGTTTTGACCATTTTTGGACAAAACTTTATGAAGATGAAACACAAATTAACGCAACACCGTCAACACCAATTCACAAAAAACTTGCTTCTCTTGTCGAAGCCATCAAGAAACTAATCTTTCCAAAAAGTTCTTCAGAGCCGGTTCAGTCAAATCCAGACTTAACTCTTCACAAAATAAAAGTCTTGATGGAAGCAAACAACATTGAATCAGAGCTGCAAAAATCCATCATCAACGCATCAAAAATTTATGATCTTCGCGTTCTCCATAAAGCTTTTTCAGGCGATCAGAAGCCCTAAAGCATTCAAGACTGCCCTCAAGTGAACATCCAAATTTCTTTACAAACTCAGACTCCAACCTTGCCCGCCAAAGTACCGGATTCAGACTTACAACACTCGCACCGCTTCCAAAAACATTCATTGAAGCTTTTAGAGGCAATCTTATTTCATTATCAATAACCAACTCTCTCAAAGCGACTATTTTACTAATCAAATCCGTTAATTCATCTGGCCAGGCAATTACATGCAAATCATCAGAATTCGTAAAAGCCACAAATCCAGACCTTGGAATAAGCCTTTGAAAATAAAGAGGTATAAACCCTAGAGGATTTCCTATCACACTTATCCACCGCATATTTTTCAGGTTAACAAGACTCTTTGGAAGCCTGTTCAACTTATTAAAGCCAACGTCCAAACCACGTAGCTGGGTCAAAAGCCCAATTTCTTCCGGCAACTTTTCAAGATCATTATACGCAAGAAGCAGCCTCTCCAATTGCGCTAAATACCTTATTTCAGGCAAAATCTCAAAAACTCCCTTTGAAAAAAGATTGAGTACTTTGGCATTGCTGTCGACAGATATTTTTGAAATCCGCCCATCTTGGCACTTACGCAAAGCAACTGTTACCTCATGCGGCGACAGGGACAACAACGAAAATACTAAAAAAAACAAACCGAACTTCCTTGTCATCTCCACTCCCACGCCACAGCACAACACATTTCCTCCTTAGCCATGCGATGAAGAATATTCGACGAAATCAAATCTTGCAAGCTAGGAAAATACTTTCACTAAATTTTTTATGTGATACAATTATTAAACAAAAAAAACATGTTTTAACAAGTAAAAATCGAGGTTTTCATGTCATCAAAAACCGTAGCAACATTAGAAAAAATTGTATCACTGTGTAAACGAAGAGGTTTTGTGTATCAATCATCCGACATCTACGGCGGCCTCAACGGAGTCTACGATTTTGGCCCCATGGGCGTTTTGATAAAAAAAAGAATTAAGGACTTGTGGACTTTACACATATCTCAATTTAAAGAAGATGTTGTCTTTTTGGACGGCGCACTTCTTGGGCACGAAAGCGTCTGGAAAGCCTCTGGGCACTTGGACAATTTTAGTGATCCAATGGTCGATTGCATGAACTGCAAAAAGCGGTTTAGAGCAGACGAAATCGATCTTAAAAAACCATGCCCATCTTGCGGGATAAAGAAATGGACCGACATAAGACAATTTATGCTCATGTTTCAAACACAGCTTGGTGCAATATCAGATCAGGCATCCAATGCATATCTTAGACCAGAAACAGCCCAAGCAATTTTCACAAACTTTAAAAATGTCACTTCTAGTACCCGCGTCAAAGTACCATTTGGTATAGCGCAAATTGGAAAAGCGTTCAGAAATGAAATAACCCCAAAACAATTTCTTTTCAGAGTTCGAGAATTTGAGCAAATGGAAATAGAATTTTTCTGCTCGCCAGAAGATTCTGATAAGTTTTTTGAAATCTGGCTTGAACGACGACACGAATTTTATAAAAGCCTTGGGCTAAATGAAGAGAACCTGAGGTTCAGAAAACACGAAAAAGACGAATTGGCGCATTATTCAAAATACTGCACAGATGTTGAATATCAGTTTCCCTTCGGCTGGAAAGAGCTGGAAGGAATCGCTCACCGTGGTGATTACGACCTTTCTCAGCATATGAGCCACTCTGGAAAAGATCTTTCATATTTCGATGCCGCAAACAACAAAAAATTTGTACCGCACGTTGTAGAATGTTCCGTGGGAGTAGACAGACTGATGCTCACAGCGCTCTTTGACGCTTATCGAGAAGACACAGTGGAGGGTGAAAACCGCGTTTATCTTTCCCTAGATCCAAAGCTTGCACCTGTGCAAGCTGCCATCCTACCTCTGACCAAAAAACTTTCACCAGAAGCGCATAAAATATTTATGTCTCTGAAAAAGCATGGTTACACAGTTCAGTTTGACGACGCAGGCTCTGTAGGAAAACGCTACAGAAGGCAAGATGAAATTGGCACACCAGTGTGCTTCACCTACGATTTTGAAAGCGAAAATGATAAATGTGTTACCGCCAGAAATCGAGACACCCTTGAGCAAGAAAGGATCTCAATAGACGCAGTCCCAGAGTATTTGAAAAAGATACTTGAATGATCTCAATACCAAAAAAGAGACATGTCGTATGAAGAAAGGTTTCAGCTGGTTGAGAAGTAAAGTGCATTCACCTTATGCAAATCTTATCTTCACAATTCCATTTTTGCTCGAAACTTTTATCATTTTTCCTCTGGATGGCGTTATTGCATTGTTTTGCATGGAACGAAAAGACCTGTCGGTGTTCTACACCGCCGTTGCCTCAATATGCTCAACAGCAGGCGCCGCCGTTGGATACTTCCTCGGTGCCTTTGCATGGCACTCTGTGGGACAGAAAATTATCTACAAATTGCTTTCAAAATCAACATTTCAAAGTATAACCTCTGCATATTCCAGCTGCCATAAGCTCATACTTTTCTTTGGTGGTTTAATTCCTCTTCCATTTAAAATGTTCACAATCCCAGCCGGTTTTTGCAAAGTACCATTTTATTCATTTCTCGTGTGCATATTTTTCACAAGGTTAACAAGATACGGCCTTATCGCCCTTGCAATGAACGCCTGGGGTACGCGTATAACAAAAGTTATTGATCGAATATCAATGCGAATGCTACTTTTGTCTGGTCTGAAGTTATCGTTACTATTTTCATGCGTATGGATACTTAAGTGATGAATGATCCTATTTCACCAGACGATAAGCCGTCTTTGCAAAAAAAAACCAACATAGCTAAGTTTTCGCCTGGACGAGTAATAATATCTTCGTTTTTGGTAGTAATTTCACTGGGAACCTTGCTGCTCAAAATGCCCTTTGCACACAATGGCGCAATATCACTTCTAGACGCATTTTTTACGTCAGCTTCGGCCACTTGTGTGACAGGACTTTTTACAACACCGATATCATCATTTAGCCTTGCCGGACATTGTGTAATTTTGGCACTGATACAAATTGGCGGACTCGGTTTGATGACAATGTCATTTTTTTTGGCCTCAATTTTCTTGGGAAAACTTGGTGTTGCTGCAAGGGCTCTGGCCAGTGAGGTGTTGGACTTTGGAACCTTGGGAAAGATGAAAACATTCCTTGTCCTCATTGTTGTGACAACCTTTGGAATCGAATTTTTGGGAGCCATCGCATTATTTCCTCATTTCAACGCATTGTACACACCCGGAAAAGCGATCTTTTACGCAATTTTTTACGCTATAAGCGCATTTTGCAACGCGGGAATCACCCTTTCTGACGCCAATTTAATCGGCATGGAAAATGCAAGATTTGTACTCGGAGTTCTTGGTATTCTGGTTTTTGCCGGCGGACTTGGTTTTGCGGTCATCTACGAACTTTTGGAACGAGTTTTTGCTATTTTCAAAAGGCGATCAGAATCTCAATCACCAAAACGATTTTCGCTTCACACAAGAATTGTTCTTTCCACATCAATTTTCCTGGTTCTTGGAGGAACAACGCTCACATGGCTTCTAGAACAAGGTGGCACACTCGCCAACATGGGGCTTTGGGATAGCATAGAAAACGCATTTCTACACTCTGTATGGCTCAGAAGTGCCGGTTTTTTCAGCGTTCACATAGCGGCACTCGCTCCTGCAACTATTTTTGTTTTTATAGCCCTCATGATGATTGGAGCCTCTCCAGGATCAACCGGAGGAGGAATTAAAACCACAACTTTTTCACTCTTTATCGCAACACTAAACTCAACAATGCACAAAAAAAATGTGGTAGAAATGGGGGGACGCACAATAGCCCAAGATCAGCTTAATAAAGCCATTGCAATCGTTTCTCTTACATTTTTCTGGCTTATTTTCTCTACATTCATAATGCTCATTACTGAGCCAGGGCAGTCGTTTTTAAAAATATTATTCGAATCAGCATCATCACTTTCCACAACCGGTCTTTCGTTTGGCATAACGCCACACCTTTCTGGAATAGGCAAATTGATAATAGTGACCAACATGGTGGCTGGACGTATCGGTGCATTAACACTTATACTCGCTCTCAGAAAAAAACGAGACAAAAAGACATACAGATTTCCAGAAGAACGTGTCTTGATAAGTTAATTTTGGAGAAAATTTTATGAAACTTTGCGTCATAGGACTTGGAAGATTTGGATATGAGCTCGCAAAATCACTTGCAGATCAGGGAAACGAGGTCATAGCAATCGATAAAAATGAGGAATTGGTCGAAGACATAAAAGATGATGTCACACAAGCGATCTGCTCGGAAATTGATGACGAAGACTCGCTCCATGCTGTTGGAATCGAAGAGGTAGACACGGTCATTGTGGCCGTTGGAGACGACTTTGCACAATCGGTCTTAATCACAGCCATTCTTAAAAAATCTTTCAACATTCCACACATAATCGCACGGGCAACCAACAGAATTCACGAAAATATTCTCAAAATTGTTGGCGCAAGCAGAGTTCTTGTCCTCGAGCGCGAAATGGCCGAAAAACTGGCTCACAAACTCAGCATGCCGCTAGGAGACCTTGTTCATATCACAAAAGACTTTGCCACAACGCAAATTAAAGCACCAAAGCAATTTGTGGGAAAATCTGTCAAAGAAATTTCTAGTGAAACCACAAAGAGAGTGTCCTGCGTCGCTGTGAAAAAAGGTGATGAAATCGTGCTTGTGGGACCAGACTACATCATTCTTGAAAACGACGTTTTGCTCTTTGCCGGCAGCAGAAAAGCCCTAGCAACACTGATGCACATGTAAAAATCAAATCGCTATCAATCACATAAATGTGCAAGAAGCTTTTTAATACTGTCAAGACTGGTATTTTCCAACCGAACCCGAACAGGGAGTGTGACATCACAAAACGCTAGAATTCTTGTGTTGTGGGGTCTCAACTTGCAAGTTAAGGCTCTACGAAATGTATCACGATCGCACCCCATTACAGCTAAGCCAGTATTAAGGTTTAGCTGGCCATATACTTCAAACTCAAATGGCCTAAACTTTCCAGGCAAAACACAAAAAACGACAATCTTTTGTTCTGATGATTTAAGAAATCCCATGTCAAACGAATTTAAATCCTCAACCTTATTCACGCTTCCCACAAAATTAAATTTACCCAACTCAATAGCCTTAAGGGTCCTTGTATAAACATTTTTGGGAAGGGTTTGGGCACAATATGTCGACGCTAATTCACAAATTTCTAAAGGTGACTCCTGCCACAGTTCTGCAATCAAATCACTGTAAATCTTAGAGAAATAAACAACGTCAGAAGCCCAGCGACAGCTTTCTGACAAAATCACACTGTAAACAAAGCCACCTATCTTAAGAAATTCCTCATCCTCCATTACTCCATGTTTAAAATATAATCCATCCTCATCTCCAATGCGATCACTTATGCCACGACATGCCGCAAGAACACTCCTATTACCAATTATAACGAATTTTTTGGGCAAAACCCCACTACCAGAAAGCACTATTCTCCCGTGCCAAGAAGGCACTCCCCTGGAAAATACAGAAAAACAGATAAATGACAAAATCAGCAGACAACGAAGGTTTAAACCAAAAAATTGAATGTACACCTTAACTCCTTTCATCTAAAATCTACTTAGTAATCGTAGCTCAATCTAACTTAAGGGAACTGAAACAATGAAAACCAAAAATACACAGATGTTTTGGACAATCATCACACTCATACTTTCAATGCACACAACATACCCCATTTTGGCTAAAAAAATAGAAAAACCAGAAAACCGCACCAAAGCCGGTCTTAAGGAAGAACTTGGCACAGAAATAAAAAGTACATTGGACCAGTGTGTTGAGCTAAACGCGCACCTGGCAAAACTCCAACTCGAAATCTCACAAATTCAAAAAAGACTGCTCTCAAAAGGCGAAGAGTTGATGGACAACGGAGAATCCTTTAAAAATAAGGACAGAAAAAGCCTCGCAAGGGCAATAGAAAACACATCTCAGGCATGCCAAAAAATAGCAATTTTGGATTCAAATCTTGCGAAATCACCTCTTAAAGGCGTGATGCGACAAATTGAACGGGACGCTTGCCTGGGGAGCAATAGTCTCAAAGCAGCTACTGCATAGAATTAATCCCATCGCAAAATCAATTTTGCACACATCAAAAAATATTGTTAGCATACATAGGTAGTCGTCAAAAGTCTTTTAAATTGGGCAAAAACATAACCGAAAGGCAAAGAAATGTCGGGATACAACCGCATAATAATCATGGGAAATTTGACAAGAGATCCTGAAAGCAAACAGCTGCCGTCTGGGCAGTCACTTTGTAAAATTGGGCTTGCTGTGAGTAGAAAATTTAAAAGCAAACAAACTGACGACTGGATGGAAGAGGTTTGTTTTGTAGATGTTGACGTGTGGGGAATTCAGGCAGAAAACTGCAGTAAATATCTAGAAAAAGGCAACCCTGTCCTCGTTGAGGGCCGCTTAAAGCTGGACACATGGCAGGACCAAGAAGGCCAAAAACGCAGTAAACACTCCATTGTTGCCGACAGAGTTACTTTTGTCAGAGCCATGCCACAAGAAAATGTTGCAACCAAAGAAGAAAAAGCTGAACCTGCAAAGAAAATTCGGAAATCCGCTCCAAAAGCAGAAAAAAAGGATGATGTAGACTTTGAAGACGATTTGCCGTTTTAACAAAAAGTGATAAAGATCCTTTTTTTGAGGAAAAAAACTGTACATATGTGACCTATTTGCTATCATCTCTAAGTGTCACGGCAGTTAGTTTGGTGCTGTTGAGCTGTAAATTGATCTTACGAATCACGGAGAGGCGACAAAAATGAGCCCTGAAGACAAGAAAGTTGATAAAAATACTGAGAAAAGCGAGAAGGTTGAAACCAAGAAAGCTGCGCCAAAAAAGACAGCTCCGGTAAAAAAGGCTGTGAAAAAAGCCGATAGCGAATATGCAATATTCCAGACTGGCGGCAAGCAGTATCAGGCTGAGGCTGGCAAAACACTTGCGGTGGAGAAAATTGAAGGCGAGTCTGGTGACACTGTCGAGTTCAAAGATGTGTTCTTTGTTAAAAAAGGCGAAGACGACTACGAGTTTGGCAAACCTCATGTTGAAGGTTTTGTGATCAAAGCAAAGATCGTAAAACAAATTCGCGACAAAAAAATTGTCGTCTTCAAAATGAAAAAACGTAAAAAATACAGGTTAAAAAAAGGTCACAGGCAACCACATACGGTTATTCGCTTTGAGGTTTTTTAAGCTTAATATTGATTAAAAGATTCTTTTTCATATCAACTCCTTTTGTGCCCCAAGGATGATCCTTGGGGCATTTTTTTGCGTTACAAATCCCTAAAATCTAGATTTTTCTTAACCATTGATAATAGATTATTTATTACAATCCTTCGCAAACAAAGACTCGTTTAGGCTTAATTTTTCAGAAAGGAGACTAACAATGAAGATTTCACCTTACCTTTTCTTGCTATTGTCCATCACTGTAAATGCCATGGAAAACATAGAAGAAAAAAAGACACCTGCAGAGCAAGAGCCTTACACAATCATCGTACCCGATGTAAAAGATGAAATACCTTTCAGTAAGAAAAAAAACGAAGAAGTCTTTGATGGAAGCTTGTGTAACACAAATCATGGACTCTCACCACTTTCTGTCTACTGCTCCGTGTTTTGGTGCGGATGCTTCTTTAGCAGTGGAACCAAGCACGAAAAATTTTCTAACATCAAACTACCACCAGACGATCCAATCAACATCGTGAAAAACGCCAAAGCACTCGCAAAAAAAATAATTCTCTTGAAGTCCAAAGGTCATAAAATCAATGTTATTGGCCACGGCTATGGGAGTCTGGTTGCATGTTGTGCAAGCCAATTTCTAGAAGCAACTGACCGTTCTTTCGAACCAGTGTCGTTTATTATCACAGCTCTTCTTTCTGCAGCATCATGCCGAATGAATGCCGTTAGAAAAGCACAGTACGAATCATACGCACTATGGAAAAAGGAATTCACAAATCAAGTAAAAAAAGCCCACAAACACGTGCAACAATACCGAGAAGACAGGATGCCTAACCAATATTTGTTTATAGAAAAACTTACTTTGACAGGAGAAGTCACCAGCGCAATTTCGAAATTTCAACCAAGTGAGGTAAGTGTAATGGAAATTTCAGATCAGAGGAGGACCGTTCAAAGCTGTTGTTCTTGTTGTTTTTAGCGCAGCAAAAAAACGTCAAATAAATTAATGGGGGTTAAAACATGAGATTCAAAATTAAATTTATACTGTTCATGTCGTTTCTATCTTTGCATAAAGCTTTACCCGTCTGGTTTATTGTACATGGAGTCGGACATGATATCGAAAGATATCTTCCAAGCGGCTCATTTTATGAAACATTCCAAGAAACCGTTGGAAAAGAAAAAGTAGAAACACACACATGGCACACAAAAGAATTCATAAAAAACACCGGGGAAATTATCTTAAACGAAATATCCTCGCTCGAAGATCAAACCTCAGAAGCTGTTATCATAGCAATTTCTGCTATTCAAGAAGCAATTAAAGACACCGTCCAAGACGAGTTGACTGGCGCCAAAATGATACAACGCATCATGGGCGCATATGCATTGGCAATAAGAACTGTGGATGCGATAGCTGAGGGCGACAACGTAAACTATGTTTGTACAAGCTTTGGAGGACACGTAGGATACGGAGCAACACAGCTTTTAAGTGATATCCACACGACTGACGATATCATAACGCCTGAAAGCGTAATCGCAATTTTTACGCCAATAATTAAGTTAATGCAGGGACAACCAACCGTTAAAAAAATATCACGAAAACTTCTGGGAATCCCTAAAAATTGCTGTAATTGGTGCTCAGCACTTTCTGCTTGCTGCGCAGAAAGACTTTTTAACTACCATGACGCTTTGGAAAAAAACTTTAAAGACGAAGTTGCCGTCTGGGCTGTATGTCATCAACTGGTTAGCAAATACAAGAATGAGCGTTTGGGAAATGGAAACATAAAAATAGACAGAATAGCCACAATCGCAACACCAGCTGTTCGTGGAGCGTTTATGCCAAATGACGAAATAATTGGAGAAATAAGATGCCTGTATTCAAAGGGCGACCTTATTGCAATGGGCGTTGGATCTCAAAGAACGCCAAAACAAATCAACATCAGAATGAAAATTTCCGAAACAGGACATTGTAATTGCGATAATCCAACCCACACCGAACTTTGCGGAAATCCAAATGTAGCAAGACTTATCCCAGCGCTCTTTCAATACAATACCCCAGGCAAAATAACACTTTCTGATTCAGGACATTTCGTTTTTGAGCCCTCAAGATCTCGTTGTATTCTGTTATAAGCCGCTTAAAACAAGGGCTGCCTGGTGATGTTTCCAGGTAGCCTTTTTCGTGCTACCCTTTTCGATCAATCTGCATTATGCTTTCAGACAGTGTTAAAAAGAACATCGGTGTCATGTCTAAGGAAATCTGAAATATGAACCATCCAAGCTCAAAAAGTGGAGCTCTGCAAGAGGATCTGTCTAAAGAACATGAAATAAGGGTATCGAAAGTCTCGCATCTAAGAGATGCTGGAATCGAAGCATGGCCTGAATTTAAAGAGGTGGCAAGCCAAGCTGTCACATTACGTGAAATAGGCAAAAAACTAAAACCTGGAGAAGAAAGCAAAGAAGCATTTACTTTTGCCGGTAGAACAATGGCAAAAAGAGGCCATGGCAAAACTATGTTCTGCAACCTTCAGGATATTACCGGCACTTTGCAGGTTTACTTTAAAAAAGATCTTGTAGGTGAAAAACCGTTCGAAAATTTAGAAAATTTCCTGGACGTTGGGGATATCATCTGGGTATCTGGATCATTATTTTTGACAAAAACGGGTGAACCAACAATAAAAGTTAACGAGTGGACACTTCTTTCAAAGTGCTTGCACCCTCTTCCCGAAAAACATCACGGCCTGACGGACACAGAACAGAGGTACAGACAAAGATACCTCGATTTGATTAGCAATTCAGAAAGCAAGGAACGCTTTATTGCCAGGTCTAAAATTGTGCAATCAATACGGAAATTCCTCACAGAAAAAAACTTTCTTGAGGTTGAAACTCCAATGCTCCAACCAATACCCGGCGGGGCAAGCGCAAGGCCCTTTGTAACACATCATAACGCCTATGATATCGACCTTTATCTTAGAATTGCACCAGAACTTTACCTGAAAAGATTAGTGGTAGGCGGCCTCGAACGTGTTTTTGAGATAAATCGAAGCTTCAGAAACGAGGGTGTTTCGACAAAACATAATCCAGAATTCACAATGCTTGAGTTTTATATGGCTCATGGAAACTACCAAGACGGCATTAAAAACACAGAAGAATTGATACGCACGGCAACCAAAAACGTCTCTAACGACATGAAAGTCTCCTTTGGAGAACATGTCCTCGATTTCTCAAAACCATTCGAACAAATGACAATTCTGGATTCGATCGTGAAGATAGGCGGCGTTGACAAAGATGCTCTCTCAGAAACAAATATTGACTCAACAATGAAAGAAAACTCTGTGGAACTCTATCCCGGTGCGAGTCATGGAGAAAAATTGTTTGCACTCTTTGAAGAACTGGTCGAACACAAGATCGTACAGCCAACATTTATAATCGGCTATCCAATCGAAGTCTCCCCTCTTGCAAAGCGAGATCCAAAAGATAAGAATGTCGCTGCAAGATTTGAGCTTTTTGTTGCAGGCATGGAACTTGCAAACGGATTCACCGAGCTCAACGATCCATTTGACCAAGCAGAAAGATTCAAAAAACAAGTTGAGGCCAGAGAGCGCGGCGATGAAGAAGCACAATATTTTGATGCCGACTACGTCAGAGCTCTAGAATATGGCCTTCCTCCAACAGTCGGCGTTGGAATTGGGATAGACAGACTAGTAATGTTTTTGACAAACACCCCGACAATCAAAGACATAATACTTTTCCCAACTATGAAGCCAAAATCGGAGTAAAAACTATCGGAGTAAAAAAACTAGCAGCGAAGGATTTTGTATGAATAACCCAATACACTACATCACGAGTAATCCAATGAAGCGGAGAACCGTTGAGCGATTTATGCGTCAACATGCTCCGTCTATACAAATATCTACCCGAGAAGTGTCTTTTCACGAACCACAAACATTGGATGAAAACAAGGTAATAAAATATAAGGCTGGGGAAGCATGGCAAATGCTTCAGCGCCCCCTCATTGTGGATGATGCAGGATTTTATATCGATGAATTTCCAAAATTCCCAGGTCCTCTTGCAAAACCCACCGTTATGAGCCTTGGATGGGATGGAATGCTACGCCTTGCAGCACCCAGCTATCGGGCAACGATATACTGCAGACTTGGATATGTTGATGAAAACGGGATTTTGCATCACTTCAGAGGAAAAACATCTGGAGTTTTGGACATCGAAGTTCCTCCATCACTGGTAGAAAGAAGGGGCGTTTACGCACTTTTAAGGCCAGATGAAAGCACACACACAATAGCCGAAATGGCCGGAACCAGCGATGTAGACAAGTTTTCACCACGAGCTCGAGCACTTCGAGCCTTTATCGAATACATGACGAACAATGGCACAGACGCAACACCTTAAAATCAAGGAAAAAGAAAAGATAACACCGTCAAAAATGCACGAAATTAGAGGAGCAAGGTTTAGCTGGTTATGTCCAGCAGAAGACAAAAAACAAAGTTTAAAATTAGCCAATGAGACGAATCTTTCACTGCCTATCGCCTCGGTTTTTAAAAACCGTAACCTTTGTTCGGCAGACGAAATAAAATCGTTTTTGTTCAGCTCCTTCAGCAGAGATGTTGCCAGCCCGCATCTCATGCAAGATTCTCAGAAAGCTGTCGAGCGTATAGAAACCGCCATTAAAAACGACGAAAAAATACTCGTTTTTGGAGACTACGACGTTGACGGAATCACAGCGACATCCATTGCACTCATGTGCCTAAAGCCTCTGGGCGCCAACATTAATTATCTTTTGCCAAACCGAAGGCGCGATGGATACGGAATATCAAGCAAAGTTGTCCAAAAAGCTCATGATGCAAATTTCAGCCTCATAATAACTGTCGATAACGGCATTACGGGACACAAAGCAGCTGAGGTAGCAAAAAAACTTGGTGTTGATCTCATTATCACAGACCACCACAAACCTTCTGATACTCTTCCAACTGCATGCGCTGTTGTAGACCCCCATAGAGTCGACTGCCAGTACCCAAACAAAGAACTTTGCGGAGCTGGGGTGATTTTTAAAATCATGTCCATGTTATACGAAAACAGAAACCTACCAATACCACATAAATGCTATGAAATACTTGCCTTGGGCACAATTGGAGACGTTGTACCGCTCGTGCACGAAAACAGATACTGGGTGCGCGAAGGTCTCTCTAACATCAACCAAAATATGAGCCCTCAAATCTGTGCATTGGCAATGAACAACAAGTATTCCAAGTCGGTCTTAAAATCACAGGATATCGCTTTTGGCATAGTGCCTCAAATCAATGCATTGGGAAGAATGGATGACCCACGAGATGCCGTAAAATTCCTACTCAGCTCAGATCAAGACAAAATACAAAAAATCGCAAACAAACTTGGTCAACTCAACGAGGAGCGAAAAGAAGCTGAAGGCGAGATCTTCGAGTCAATCGAACAAGATATAATCGATAAAAAGATAAATATTGAAAAAGAACATGTAATTTTTGTGTGTAACAAAGATTGGTCAACAGGCCTTGTTGGCCTTGTCGCTGGAAAGCTCTCAAACAAATACGGCCGACCAGCATTTGTCTTGCATATCACAAAAGATGGAATAGCCAAGGGATCTTGCAGATCGATAGAGGAATTCGATGTCTTCAACGCACTATCTAAAAATCGAGACATTCTAACATCTTTTGGAGGTCATAAATGTGCAGGAGGATTGTCTCTACCCGTTGATAAACTCGACGAACTCAAAAAGCGTTTAGAGAGCCAAGTTTCAGAAAAGCTGTCTCTTGAAGACCTTCGTCCAAAAATCCAAATCGATGCAGGTTTAGAACTGAATGACGCCAACAACAAACTCATGAGGGACCTCGAGTTGATGGAACCATTCGGTAATCAAAATCCTGTCCCCACCTTCATTATCAAAGAAGCCTCCCTGGTAAAACCACCTCAAGTTCTTAAGAAAAAACACGTTAAATGTATGTTTTTCTCGAATGGCGTTGTAAAACCGGCAATATTTTTCAACAGACCAGATTTAATAGAATTTTTAACACTTTATGAGTCAAAAAAGTTTAATATTGCAGCACAGGTAACTCAAAATGAATGGAGGGGCAACAAGACGATAGAACTACTCGGACTAGATATTGCACTAAACAAATAATCTGAAAAATACTAAACACCAGGAGAAAGAGAATGAATATAAAAACAACTTTGCTGTTGTTTTTAGTTGGGTTATCTTCTTGCAACATGTACTCAACAAGTGAAACGTGTATTTCAATTACCAACGAAGAATTGACGGAAATCGTCTGTTCGGCCATAAAAGAAATCTGTAGATACACAGAAACACGTCGAGAAAAGTTGTCAAGCAAGTACCTCTTTGATGCAAATTATCAGCAGAACAGAATTAAACTTTTACATAATCTACAAAATATGGATAACCCAGACTGGCACCTACTCAAAAGAAACAAGCGCTGTCCGGAAGACTACATCGAACAAATACAAATATTATCTAAGTTTTACTTACTGCTTAAACGTGAAACCTGGACCATAACAAAGCCATTTTTTTTCTGGAGAGGTGGTGCATTATACCTTTTTTATAATCAAAGTTTAGAAGACGAACTAATAGGAACAACGAGTTTAATAAAAACCTTACTTCAACAAAAAATGTTTTTATACACGTCAGAAAATCCTGAAGCATTTTATGCTGACAACGATAAGGTCATTGATCGTCTGATAAATCAGCTAAGGGATTCAATCAGCCCATTATTAGGCTGGATTGAAAACGAAATCAACAACCGAATTATGCCAAACAAAACAAAATATGGAAAAAAGAATCAGTTTGTTGGGTTATATGAAGATATAAAAAAGGCCCTTAAAATGGGCCACGAGTTATCTTTAAAATTTCCATTCACAAACAACCTCAAATACCCTCCAGAACCCGTAATTTCGAGTTCATCCACTACTGAAAGTCACCCTATAACCTGAAAAACAGAGTGATCTCATTCGTAATCAAATACTTCACGATGATATCTAATAATTTAATCCCCAGGGCCAAAAACCCTGGGGAAACCCTCATCTTCCTTTACCCCTCATCAAATCGTTTAAAAACCTTCCTACCTCAACTTCTTTCGGAGTCCACTCTTCCCCCAACGCTCCCATAACATGCGATAAGTAATTTTCTACGTCACAGCCTTTTTTTTTAAAAATACCGCAACCACTGAACTTCGTAATTCCACTACGTATTTTATCCATCGTGGTTTTCCTAGCACATCTACGTCTTTCGTATATTCCGGCTCCATTTTGAATGTATTTTTTTTCTTTATAATCCTCTCGATCTGAATAAAAACGTGCTCATTCAAAACAAAGTTCTCACAAACAGCCCCATTCAACCGCCGGGCAGTTACATACCCAATTGGGTTCAAGAAAATTATTTAATATCCTCGTGAAAAAACAGTATTGCCACCTCTATGCTCCCAAATGCCCCCTTCTGTTACCATGGAATTGAACATTTTCAATATCTCATGATTATTGTCTGGTATATCCAAACTCGCAGAAAA
>JBHPCE010000006.1:0-27746 GCA_042576345.1 Candidatus Babelota bacterium
TTTGAATCTGCAAACACAAACATCAAATCTGAGCCGGCTTTTGCATCAAATTCCAAACAGCCACGACCTGGAATTCTCAACTCTTTTGAAAGCCACGTTGGGGCGCTAGAAGCCGTCAAAGATTCTTGTAAATCTTTAGCGTGTACCAAAGAAGACGGTCTGATAGAAACAGGATCTCCAATCTGAACTCCAGCATATTTCACGGCGCTCTTGTATGTTGAAAAACCAACACGTGAAACTTTTCTCCTCGGATTGGAATCTTTCCAGGCCAAAATTATGCTCTCACCTATAACATTTCCGCCGCCCAGAATAATTTCTCCATCGTTAAAACTTACCCAGTAAGGAACAAATCTTCCTGGCGCACATGCAGCAAACCGGTTTTCATCTTTTCCAACGGAAGCCACTATTTCATCTACCGGTTCTCTTCCTTGCACGTTTCTGCGCACAATTTGGGCCTGAGTATTGTTGTTGGCTCCAATAATCACCTTCCAAACATAATTAAGCGTTAAATCATTTCCCAAAAGAACCTGTACATCTCCCTTGTCCTGTGCTTTTGCCAAAAATACAACTGATCCTCTTCCAGGCCTTTTTATAGATTTTTCTAGCCATGCAACACCTTTGCTGAGCAGTGGGTTCAAGGTAAGAAGATAACTGACGTCAAAATTCAATATTGTTTCTGTTGCAAAACCTGTAAATGTAGGTGGCTTTTTTAAAAGATCAATTTTAAGGGCTACTGTTCTTTTAGGAAGAATGCCTGCACCCCTTCCAAGTTTTACAACTTCTATGCCAATCATTTCATTGGGCCCCTGCTCTGAAGGGGAACCATGAGGAAATCCAGTCCAAGCAACATTACCAACCGGCATTGGTGCCGGAATTGAATTTTCAACAAGCCATTTTATTTTAGGATCATCCTTTACCAACTTTGATTCAAGTTCTTTTTTGCGTGGATTAACCGGTTTTTTAATGTTTTCGATCGCCGCCAAAGCGACCTGCTTTGCCGCGCCCTTAAGTTTGTCCGCCTTTTCTTTTGCCTCCTTTTGCATCTGAGCATGTTTTTTTTGATCCTCTGCATCAATTTTTTGTATTTCTTCTCTTATTTTCTTTGTCTCTTCAGTTTCTAACTTCATGGCGGTTACACGCTGGAATAATTTTTCTGACTTTTCTTTTTCACGAACTTTTTTATATGACTTTGAGACAACATCACCATCTTTAACAGCAAGCTCTAAAAAGCTGCCCTCATTTGCACTCTTTACATGCCTTAAGACAATCTTTGTACCATCTTTTAAGATATTCGATGCTCCAACTGTTTTAATTATCCAATCGTCACTCTCGTCACCCAAACCGCTTTCATCAACATAATAAGTTTTGATATCACCTTCAGATTCATCAACTTTTAAATTACCCTGAGTGAGCGAACTTTCTAGCCGTATCTGCATTCCACTTTCTATAATTTCATTTTTACAGTTCCAGCGTTCACCCGCTTTATGAGGCCCCTTAACACGCCACATTACATCATCTTGGCTAGGATTTTTTGAGACTGAAATTGTGTTGTCCTCAAAAGCACTCAAATATCTTCCGGAATTCATGTGCCTGAATCGAATACGGTCTCTGAAGCGAACCTCCTGATCATCTTTTTGTTTTATAGTTAACTCAACAATCCATATCGCTTCTTCATCGATGATTTCTCCCGCACCCCCACTTGGACTGAAAAGCGTGGTATCCGAAAACAGTAAACTGCCTGTTGCAACATGGTTGAGCGAAAACAGTTGTCCCGCAATGAGCTTTTCGCCAGTCTCGTGAAAAGATATTGTCCAGTTATCGTAAACATCGCCAACTCCATTGTTCCCAAAAAGAGATACTTCGTGATGGAATTTGTCTTCTGCTACTTTTCCATCTTTTTTTGGTGGTGGATTTTTTTTTGCGCAATGTAGATTTTTACCTGTCTCTACATTCTCAAAACGCACCGTATCGCTGTTTTTCACGGGCGTTCCAACGGCACAATTGAATCGGTCTTCATCTGAATGAGGACCTTTAACAACCCACCAAGAAGATTCCGTATCTACAGTTTCTTCCCCCTCTGCCGGACAAAAAACTATCATATTTTCCGAAGATCCCTGATGTTTAAATCTCTGCCTGCCTCCGTAAATGTTTTGCCAAGTATTTTGATGTAAAAACTGAACTTTGTCTCCATAACGAATAATATTTCTTTTCTCTTTTGCTTCTAGGCGAGTTTTTTCTGAGTCAATCTCACGCAATTCACGGTCTTCTGCGATATCAGCTCTGACATCTTTTTTACTCCGCGAACCCAAAAATCCCTTTGTGAGTCGATTTTCAAGATAACAGTCCTCAAGGGAGCTTCCATGAATCTTCCAGTGGGCATTGGAATTTTTTTCGCCACTAACACCTTTTTCGAAAAATTGAACGGCTTGAGATTCCAATGCTCGTAAAACTTGTCCATTGGCAGTCATGGAAGAAAATGCAAGCCAATCGGTCAAATCATTTGCCAGATTGTGGTGCACCACCAACTCTGTTGCAGGATCTGTCGAATCGGTTGTATCGGCTTTTAAAATGTAGCGCCCACTTTCTTGCCTTACGGCAAAATAACGTCCCGACTCGCCATATCCCGGTTTTTTAGATTTAATTCGTACAATTGACTCTGACGGCAAGCTGTCATGAATTGTCTTTTTTGTAACAACCTTGATCGGATAGGCTGTGCTATTTCTCACGCGCTCAATTACGGCCACACCGTAGTCGGAGCATATGACATTTATGCTTGTCAAAAAAAGCACAAAACATAGTTTCAAAAAATTCTTTATCATCACCGTTCTCACTTCTATTTACCTGTAGTACCGGCCAACTCTCCTTGTCGGCACAGCTGGTTTTTCTACAGGCTCTTCGGCTTTTGGCTCAACCACCGGTTTTGGCTCAGGAACAGGTTCTGGTTCGGGTGAAGGCTCCGGAGCAACTCCAGTCTCTGGTATTTCGAGGGTTTCTTTTGCTAAATCCTCTGGCTCTGGAAAAAATGGAATAACTTCTCCTTCCTTGGCAAATTCAAACTCACCTACAGGCTCTGTTGGCAGAAGTGTTGTTGTCGGCTCCTCTTTAACTTTTTTTTCTTTAGCTTCAACCTTAGTCTCAATTTTTTCAACAGGCGTTTCAGCTACTTCGGTTTTCGGTTCAGCTTTTATCTCTTCCTTTTTTTCTTCAACTTCTCCCTCTGACGGAGTTTCCGGACCCATTGCTGCTTCCTGTTTTCTACGAAGTTCCATAATTTGTGCGATAATTTTTTTCTTGTAGTCTTCAACATCACCAACAGCTGGCCCAACTTGGATGTTTTTGAAGTTTACAGTTGCATTCCAATTACTTATTCCAATGTACTGCACATCTTTTAGTGGATAAGGGTCTTTCCATGAATACACAATGTTTTTAGGATCAAGCTCACCGGTTCCAAGATCTATTTTACCATTGCTGACACTTACCCAATAACGCTGATATTTAATCGGATTTATTTTCAACTTTTTATTCATCGTCTCAACAACGGATTTATCCAAACTTCTCACTCTTATAACCGATTTTTCATTATCCCAACCACCAAAAACAGTCTCGTAAATATCATTATCCGTATTTCTTACACGAAGCGGCATAGGCGCAAATCCTACAAAAACATCGTTAGCTCCTTTAACTTCAAACGACACAGAACCGCTTCCTGGCTTTTCGAACTGGTCATTAAGCCAAATGTATTCACCATAAGAAGGTTGTAGAGCAATATGAGTTTCTGGATCTTTGAGCAAAATTTGACGTGCAAGTTCGTTAATTTGGCTGTACCAAACTTCTTTAAGTTTGATCTCTTTTTTACGGTTCAAATCGATAAGATATGGGTTGTTGTAAGCAGAAAGAAGTAGGTTAATCATTCCAGAATATGTCAAATCAATAGGTGCTTGGGGATTTGCATGTATTTCTTGGTGAGATTCATAAAGCGTGGCTATGGCGTCAAAAAGACTTTTCTTGATGTATTGATCACGAACAACATATGGATGATTAATAAGATTTATAACCTGTTGATAAAGAGGAATTAATCTTTCCAACTTGTCTAATGTTGAAGGAGTCCACTTTCCACCAAGTTCAATTTTTTCAGTCGCTTTAACCTGGTTAGCCCTTGCCTCTTCTGGAATATGTGCCTGAGCCAGTTGTTGAGCAACGGCCTGATCTGTGTACACGTATGAGTCGTGAGATCTGAAATTAAGAGCGGCACCAGCCTCTGCCCTTGATGCAGTTTCACCAAGATTGATACCTTCTTCTGCATAAACAATACTTGCAGCAACACCAGCAAGACCACCAAGTACACCCATACCTTGCACCCACGTTGAAGCCTGAAAATACGTATCTGAGTAGGCCCGCTGAATCATTGCATGCTTCTCCAGTGAAAGTTTTTGAGGATTTTCGGGTTCTCTTACCCAAATAAGTTCTGGAAAGCCGTCCCTGTGAAGCATCAACATGAAATAATACTTTGCATCCTGCTGAGGTGTTTTGCCTGGATAATAAGTTTTGTGGTTAATTTTGTCTTCAAATTTAACAGATTGTCCCTCTTGAGAAAGTTCATATTCATATGGGGAAATCACATGTAGAGAACCTCTGAACTTGAACAAGTCTTGTTCCTGTACATACGTTTCTACTTTTTTCGCAACAGAAACATCTACAGGAGGATAAATTGAAATATTAGAAAATGTTGCCTTCCCTTCCTGCCCACTGCTTATGCCAACATTCAAAATATTTTCGTATGGCTGCATATCCCAATGATACAAAAACAAATTTTCTCCAATCTCGCCACTACCTACAAAGATTCTACCCTTGGCAAAACTTATCCAGAACTTTTTGGCATCATCTGACAAAAGTTTGTTTTTTTCCCGATACTGCTTACTTGCGTTAACTAGATCAACATACTGATTTCGAGATAGATCCCATTTTTGAAGTAAGCAATCTTCATCCTCTCCCGAAGTAATCGTCAATTTATAATGTTTCTTTCTCGGACTCTTTCCTTCGGAAACATACACAGAAGCCTTTTTGTCACCTTCAACACTGAATTCAAAAGTTCCTCTTCCCGGAACTCGCAGAGGCGTGCTAAGCCACTTTGGATCTGGAGATGATACAGATACCTGAGACCCCATTTTTGCATATGTTTTTTCCGGTTTTTGAAGCACTACAGGATCGCGAATTTCAATTCCAGTGTATTCAATAAATCCATCGTGAGTTCCAAAACCTATTCTAGAAACAACATTTCTTGGATCTGGATCTCGCCAAGCCATGAAAATATTTTCACCAGGGGTTGTACTTGCTCCAACTAAAATTAAGCCATCGTCTATGCTTACCCAGTAAGGAACATAAGTTCCCGCTGTAGGAGCTGCTAGAGGATTGTCGGATTTCTTAACCTCTGCAACAACCTCTTCTACTGTTTTTCCACCAACCATGGTTCGTTTTATAACTTTTGAACTCGTATTCCTACCACTACCGAGAATAATTTTCCAAGTGAAATCCAGCGAAATATTGTTGCCAAATATTACCTGAGCATCGCCTTTGTCAGACACGCGAGTTAAAAATGCTACTGTAGCCTTGCCCTCTTTTTCCAAAGATTGCTCCAGCCAAGCAACACCTTTGCTAACCAAGGGACTAAGACGAACAAGGTACCCCGGACCAAATCCGGGAATTTCTTCTTTTGCAAAACCTGCAACCTTAGGAGTTTTTCCTTCAAGCGGCATGTAAAAATCTAAAGTTGTGTTCGGCTTGATTCCACCCCCCATTCCAAGTTTAATAATTTCGAAACCTATTGCTTCTTTAGACGTTTCATCTATTGCTGGAGAACCGTTAGGAAACCCAGTCCATGCAATGTCTACAACAGGTATTTGGCCGTAAGAAACACCATTGACAAACCACTTACAGCTAGGTTTTTTCTTTTGAAAACCTGTTACACGTTGTTTATTTGGGCTTTTGCTCAAAAGTTCATTGTGTGAGCGAAGTGAAAAGCCTGTGTTACGATTTGTTAAATAAAAACTGGCCGCGTTGTAAAGGGCATCTGCATCTTTTTCAAAATTTATTATCCAGTTATCGTCACTTTTACCAATTCCTTTTTCGCCAGCCAAAGCAACTTTGTACTCTCTACCGTCATCTGCCCTCTTACCCCATACAGTCTTGGCCTTTTCTGCTTTCTTTCCACGTAAACATCTTAAATTTTTCTTTGTTTTTTCGTGCTCTAGCCGAATTATGTCGCCATTTTTAACAGGCTTTCCAATTTCGCAATTCCAAGGATCGCCTTTTCTATGAGGACCTTTTATTATCCACCAAGAATTTTTCTCTCCATCATATTCATTTGTGGAATCTTCATTAGCGCAAAATATATTTTTAGAATCCGCATAAAGTTGCTGCCATGTGTCGTGGTGCACAATGCGCACTTTGTCGCCATAATGAAGCTCTTTTTTATACCCAGCTTCTCTTTCGCGCGCAGCCTCCGCTTCTCTAGCAAACCTTTTTATCGTGTCCATCGCCACCTTGACATCACCTCCAGCGGTAATGTGATGGCGAGTTTTATTGATGAAGGCAACCATTTCTCGAAGGGCGTAAGGGTTCTTTTCATCTCGAATGGTGTGCCATTCATCTGCATCTGCAAGAGCACCATCATCCCAAGAACCAAATATCTGAGCCTCTCTTGTTATGTGAATTCTTCTTTTGTAAAGATATCGACTTTTTTCCACAAGACCATCTGATGCTGTGCTTAACTTCAAAACATCACTTTTGCCCAAAGTTTTATCTTTAAAACGAACATCCTGGGTACGCTTTTTAAACCCTGCAGCTCCCCACGACCTGCTAGTTTTATACCACCACTTCCAAACTACCGGTGGAGGCGGTACATATTTTCCAACCTCTGCTTCGTCCTCCTTGCTGCGACAACTCAAAAAGCCTTTAGTCATCCTATTTTTCACCACACAACGGCGAAGATTACTACCAATAATTTGCCAATGAGCACTTACTTTCATCTCATCTGCAAAATCGTCTACAGCAAACTGAACTGCGTTTGACGGCAAAGCTCCAAGATAATCCTTTCCTGCAGCCGCGGAAGTAAAACCAAGCCAGTCGGTCAAATCTCTGGAAACGTATCTATGGGTAATAAACTGCGTTGCTGGATCGTCCGGATCATCGGTATCTGCCCTCAGACGCCATCCTCCCCCAACAAGCCTAGCTGCATAATATCTGCCCTTTGGGCCATAATCCTCTTTAAACGATTTAATTCTGACAACTGAATCTGCCGGAAGCTGGTCGTGGATGGTTTTCTTATAAAAAACCGATGCCGGAAAATCGGTTAAATTTCTAATGCGCTCCAAAAAAGCATACCCATGGGCAGCTCCAACATGAATCTTGTATTTATCTTTTTTTTTTCTCTTTGCCTCTTTCTTCTTAAAAGTTTCAAGCTGAGCCTTTGCATCTTCTCCTGTAGTAATTTTTGACATCTGAGTAGCTTGCGTTGGGGCAGAATTCTTATCCGCAGGAACTAAAAAATTGACCGACACAAAAAATACTGCTGCAGACATTATTTTTTTCATAAGACTTTCCCTTTCTCCTAAAACTTAGTCCATTGGCCTCATACTACGAATATAGCTTCCACGCATTTCTGGAGACGCTTCCTCTTTTTCCTCAACTTCTTCAGGTATGGGTATATTCTCTCCTGGTGTAATTAATTCAATATCTTCTCCACCAGCCATTGCACCAAAAAATATGCCCGCCGCAGTAAGTGGTATACCGACACCAATGATCGTCCACTTTTCCTTTCCGCTTGTTCCCTTAAGGGCTGATTTGAAAGGAGCTTTAATAGCCGCAAGGGCACCCTTACCCAAAAGCTGCCCGGCTCTCTTAACAAGCGAAGCTTCTTCTTCTGCAGCTTCATGAAGCTCAACCTGTCTTTTAAGCCGCATCCACGCAGAGGCGTTGTCTGCAAGTTCTGGAATAGGATTTCCATTTTTGTCTCTTACCAAAATTGGATTACCATCTTTATCTTTTTCATATTCAATTCTGACCTGACCATCCGGTAAAATTTCTTTACTCTCAATTTTTTTCATATACTCAAATTCAGGAACTTTATTTCCATATTCATCAAGCTTGTAAACAGGTTCTTTCAAAGGTTCGCCGGTCTCTGGATCCTTTTTGTATGCCACTTTTGGATTTTCTTTTTCGTCTCTTACAATTTTCCCGGAATCATCCCGCTCATAAATTGGCTTTCCATCATTGTCTCTGAGAACTTGGTACACAGGATTTCCATCTTTATCTTTTTGATACATAACTTGTCCCGTTTCAGTATCTCTTTGCGCCTGGTAAATTATATCGCCAAACGAATCTCGCTCTCTCTTGCGCTTCAAAACCTTCTTACCATACTTGTCTTTTAACGGTACTAGCTTAACTTTTCTCACTTTTTCGAACCTGCGTGCTTGGTCTCGCCTCATCAACGTTCTCCCTGGTGCATCTGAACCACGAAAATCACCTTCTTCGTCATCTTCTTTTAGTTTTTCTTCTCTTACAGGAACCATCTCATAGATGCCTTTTTCCCGAAATTTAAGAAAATCTTTAAGATCAGCAAGCTCTCTGCCAGCCTTAGCCCACACACTTGCTTCCGCTCCAGAGTCGGTTTCCGGAACTAAACGTCCCTTTGCATCTTTTTGATAAACAGGTTTACCATCTTTCATAATAAGTTCTCCTGTTTCACGATCTCGTGCCAGCTGATAGACAATCTGCCCATCTTTTCTTCTGTATTTGGTAACAGGCCTTCCTTGATCATCTCTTTTTACAACTCTTTTAATTTTGCCAGTCTTTGGGTCTCTAACACTCGTCATCTCATACCTAGATGATTTTCTAAGATCAAAAAACTTAATAAATTGACGCAGTTCATTTGTAATCGAATCACTCAAAGGCCTATCCAGCCACCCTTCTTTTTTCGGCTCAGGTGCATCCGTTGGTTTTTTGTAGGCCGCTTTGTACGCCTTTTGAATATCCTTTTTCGCCTGCTCTTGCTCAGCCGGCGTTTTGGCTTTCTTCAATTTTTTCTTAGCCTTTTTCAATCCTTTTTGACCTTTGCGCACTTTGCGCTTGGAGCGATATTTTCTCATTCTGGTCCAAGCCTTCTTGCCCAAACGCAGAACACTTGCAACAGTACTTTTAAGCTGCTCAATTTCACCCATGAGCATTTTTGGTGTTTGCAAAACCATTGTCATTCCCATTGCACGCTCTCTTGCAACGGCACCACGCCTTCCTCTTTCCACAAGCCGTTCTTTTGCCTCTTCGGTCTTTACATCTTTCTCTTCTTTTTCTTCGGTTTTTGGCTCTTCTTGAAGTGTTGTTATTACCTCGCCCTTCATACGCTTCATGGCTTCCCAGGCAAGATCTTCGTACATTAAATCGTCATACTTCATTTCCATTGCAGCAAGCTCTAATTCGTCATATTTAAAGACGTCCTGCTTTTGCAAAAGCCCCATATCAAGACGCCTCGCTTCTTCCTTCATCTCCGCTTCTTTTTTTATGCTTTCAAGGTCAACCGTCTCTGTCTTTTCTCTAGCAGCCTGTAAAACTTTGCGATCTTTTTCCCTGATTTTTGCAATTGTTTCTGGAGTTAAATCTTCAACCGGAGGTCCAACGTGAATATCTCGCATCTCTACAGGCGCATTCCAAGAGGCAAAAAAAACTGAAAATGTTCCACTTTCTGGATATGGATCTTTCCACGAAATAATAGTATTTTGCCCCCAATTTCCCCTCCCTACAGAAAGCACACCGTTTTTCATGCTTATCCAATATTTTGCATAATCGAATGCGTTGAGCCCTGCAGCGGGAGAATCCTCTTGAGAAATTACTGCAACGGGTTTGGCCAGGTGTCTTGATCTGATGTGAGTCTCAGTATTCCCATTTGCACCTAGAACAAATTCGTAAAGCTCTGTGTCACGTTTAATTACTTTTCCAGGCTTTGCAAATCCAATAAAAAAGTTTCCAGGCCCCCGGGCTTGAAAAGCTAACGACCCATTGCCCTTTTCGAAACGTTTTCCAAAATCCAAATACTCGCTGTAAGTTGCAGGAATAACCACATCATCCGTTGTCCTGAGTTCAAAAAACTCACGTGAAAGTGTACTCAACCAACTTCGCCATCTGACTCGCTCCCGGGCCTCCCAATCAATTTTTTCGCTCGCCAGGTAATCATTTTTGAGAGCAGAGATTAAAAGTTTTAAAATACCCCACGCTACGGTTCTCTTGGTAGTCTCTACAAGCTGTCTGTACCGATAAGTAATTTTTTTTGTGATAACATTACGCATCTCAAAAAGTTTTTTTACGCTGGCATAAATCTGTTTTTTTATAGCCTTTCTACCAACAACGTGTGGATGGGTGGTAAGTGCTATAATTTCCTGGTAAGTGGAAAGTAAAAAATCAAAATCTTTACGAGTGTAGGGCGTTGTTTTAGCTACCAATCTTAATTTTTGCTCAACAGCATTTCTGTGAACTTTTGCCTGAGAGGGAACACCCCCCTTGCCCTTTTGTCCAACCATCTGCTCAAGATACACATGGGCTTTTTCATGTCTGTAGCCAAATTGAGTTTCTGCCTCCAGCGCCGCCGAGCCAAGTCTTGTTGCCGCCCCAACACCAGCCATAGCACCACTAGCAAATGCCCTGCTTATATCTATCGAAACTTCACCACTTGTGTCTTCACCAATTCTGTCAGCGCCCATGTACAAAATACCTTCTATCAAACGCAACGCAAAACCTGCAGCCTTCATAAAAAATACTTTGGTATTAACCGGGTTAACCTGCCATTTGAGTCTTGGGGATCCATCCCGTTTAATGGTCAAATCAAAAAAATATGCAGCTTCTTGCTGTGGAGTTTTGCCCAAAAAGTGAGTTTGTTTTCCTATTAAATCGTGGCCTTCGACAACCTGACCATTCTGCTTAAACTGTACGGCAAATGGGGCAACAATTCTTATGAGCCCATCAAACATAGCTCTGCGTGAAGCTCCCTTTTTGATATCCTGCTTCATCTGAACTAAAGTCGACAATCTCACATCAAAAGCATTATCTGAAACTTCTGCCCTGCTGGCAGCTTCAAAAAAATCATTACTTACGACAGAAAGAGCTTTTTCATTTCTCGTACCTAATTCACCCTGGCCAACAATCATCGTAGAACCGTTAATACTTAGCCAAACATTTTTCTCTGAGCCCGAAATGAAAATTTCTTTATCCGGAACGCTGGGATCTTTTGGATGCATTTTTACTGTAATGGCCTCTCCCCGCCGTGAAACAACACATTTTTTCTCGGGAAACAAGTCATTTTTAAAAATTACTGAGCAATCTCCAGACTTGGGACATCCGTATGAAATTGCCCCAACACCAGGCTCTCTGAACACAAAATCTTTTAATTTCCCGTCTTCCTGTTGCATCAAAACTCTTTCTGGAAGCCTTGCTTTAACAGGAGGACCAAGCTGAATTTCTGTAAATCTTGTCTGTATCTCGTTGCATCCAAAGCCTACCCTACTAACACTTTTTGACGGTTTTGCATCCTGCCAAGCTAAAAATATGTCTTGTCCAGGCTTTCCAAGACCCAAAGTTATAAAGCCTTCGTCAACACTCAGCCAAAAGGGCTTGTAAACACCTGGCTCCAAAGCTGACTGTGGAAAGTCTCTTACTAAAGATTCTGCAACAACCTTGTTGTCTTTCATGATAACCGTCTTAGTATTGCCCTGGGCTCCCAAGATAATTCGCCACTCATATTTCTCGTTAACTTTTTCACCAAAAACTACATGAGCTTCAGCTCTGTCTGGAGCTTTTACTTTGAATTCCAAAGTTGTGTTTAGTGGAACAATTTTTTTATCCAACCACGCAGCGCCTTTGCCATACAAAGGATTGATTATAAGAACGCTTCCTACAGTAAAGTTGGGAACTTCTTGAATTCCAAACCCCGTAACCAACGGATGGCTGGTAAGTTTATACAGCTTAGCTTTTCCCATCTCCGTCGGGTTCATCATTGCATCTGCTGCGGAAATTCTTTCGCCCAAAATGCCGCCCGGCGGGATTATTCTGCCACCCACATTTTCAAGGTCGGTAATCGGAGCATGTGGTCTAAGCAACCTCGCTGGAAATTGAGTTTGGTTAATAACTCGAATGAGATATCCGTAACCGTGATCGGCCGTATTTATGGTGATTAACAAAAGAATCATTGCGATAAAAGCAAAGCGTAGCTGTCTCATGGAAACAATCTTTTCAAAAAAAGCTCTAAAAACGCCGCTTTCACGATAGTTTCACCTTCAATGCTTGCAGGAAGCAAGGGTTGACTGTGCACACACAGACCTAGCAATGTAATTTTTTGTTATGGTACTATCGCCTTAGATATTGTCTTTTTTAAAGGAGAGAGACCATGAAAAAACTTCTGATATTTCTTTTAATTTCTTCATCAGCAAACTATTTACAAGGATACACACTTGTTGAATCTCAAACTGCTCTAGACACAATTTTGAGGGAAAACAGATTTGTGGTTGTCGGTTTTTTCGCAGAAAACCACGGCCTTTCTAAATTTGTTCAAAAAATAGAAGAAAAGGCAGAAAAATCGGCCAAAGGCGTTCTTGGGATACCCGTAAAATTTGTTCGCGTCAACTTTGACACCCACCGCTTCATTGCCAACAGATATAATGTTACAGAAGCTGCATCTTATTTGTTTTTTAAAGAGAGAAACATAGCAGGCCGCGCTGGATCAGTTGCAGTCTCCTCGCCAAACGAGAGCCCAAAACGATTCTTTGACCAAACAAAAGATGCATTTAAAATTACAGAGACTGACAAGAAAAACTCTGTGAAAAAAGAAGAACGGCCGGCACCTACAACGACACCGGCCGCACCTGTTCAAAGAATTCGAGCCTCAGAAAGGCCTAAACGCTAAGTTTACTTGCTTAAAGAAAAGTCTTTTAAGAGAAACAACGCTACGTGTTGATCCATATCCCTTGAGTATTTACATACCAAATAACCTCTCCTATCCTCTATTCTTGTCGCCTCGTCAAGATAATGCTTCGCTGGAGCATTCCACTGCATAATGCTTTCTGCTGCACTTTTGTGCCCCAACTCTAAAAGTTTTTTTCTTATAACATCTCTTACAATATGATAAGACTCAATCGCGTCTGACACAATTGAACGAAACGGCTCTGGAACATGTTCGGCTATCTCTTTCCATGTCTTACAATTCCAAAGATCACCGTTGGATTTCAATTTAAAGTCTACGACACCTATAACAAACGCCGGACGGCCCATAAAAAAGAACTTTGTGCCTTTTTCCAAACGACTAACCACAATCTCCAAGGCTTCTAGGCAAAAGGTGACCTTGTACTCATTTCCATTGCATAAGAGCTGTGCCGAAAAATCATTGCTCTCACTCCATTTCCATTCACCCTCCTTCAACTTAGTGAAAGCTTTTCTAGGAAGAGTACTCGTGGACAAATAATGAACTTGCTGCACAATAGAAACCAACTCACTGGACTGGCTAGAACTCTTTTTTTCTTCCTTTTTCTCACATGCAAAAGCACTAAAACAAAACAAAAACGGTATAAATAATGAAAACACGTGACCTCCTAATCCCCTCATCTCAAATATAACTTTTTTCAACTTAGAAATTTGACAGCCTCATCTTGCATAACGGTCTGTTCAGACCCTGTGGTCATGTCTTTGACAGTAACTTTTCCGGATTTCTGCTCCTCATCTCCTAAAATCAACACATTCTTTGCCCCCATTTTATTGGCCCGGCGCATCATTTTTTGAATTTTCTTTTGATCAAACAAAATTTGTACACATTTCCCGCTGTTTCTTACGTGCTCAGCCAACAAAAGCGCTATTGTATGCTGCTCTTCGGACATTGGCAAAATAACGTTCAAAGCAGGCTTTTGTGGAAACACCAGCTTTTCTTTTTCTCTTTCTATGAGAAGAGAAAGGCGGCCAAGCCCGACGGCCACACCAATTGATGGCACGGCCTCCTTTGCACCAAATTCTTTTGCCAACTCATAGCGCCCGCCACCGGCAAAAGCACTCTGAGCCCCAAGAAATGGTGAAGCAAACTCAAAAACAAGCCCCTCGTAATAATCCAATCCACGAACAAGCTTGGGATCTTCTACAAAGCTAACAGAAAGAATCTGAAGGTTTTCTTTTAAATTTTCCCACTGTTTTTGCGATTCTGTTCCCAAATTATTTATTAGAAGCGGCGCAGACTCATAAATTTTGTGACATTCAGACGATTTACAATCAAAAACACGGAGCGGGTTTTTAGAGGTCCTGTTGAGACAGGTTTCACAAATTTTATCTTTATTCTTTTGCAAAAACTCAATCAACTTGTGCCTGTAGTTTTTTCTCTCTTCAAGCGTTCCCAAAAAATTAATAGAAAGTGAGTAATCTGCCAACTTGAATGTTTCGGAAAACAACCTTTCCAACATGGCCAAAAATTGGGCATCGTGAGAGATAGAAATTGAATTGATACTTTCTATATTTATTTGGTCAAACTGCCGCCAGCGCCCTTTCTGAGGTCTCTCGTGTCTAAACATTGGTCCAATCGAAAAATTATTCCACGGTTTTTCCTCAACATTATTTTCAAGATACGCACGAACTGTGGAAGCTGTAGCTTCTGGCCTAAGACACATTTTTTCGTCTCCGGCCGCTGAAATTCTGAACATTTCCTTTGTTACCACGTCGGTGCATTCGCCCAAAGAGCGGCAAATGAGCTGTTCTTGCTCTAAAATTGGAGTTTCAATCTCAGTAAAATTATAATTTTTCAGTGTCTCGCGTACTTTATCTGATATAAAGTTTTTTATCGTCAAATCGAGCTTGTCTTCTGTACCACGAATTCTAGAAAACTTCATTGAAAAGGCCTCTTCTAATCTAAATTAAGTATTTCGCGCACACGCACGCAAATTGACTCTGCATCTATGCCAGCCGCTCTCATAAGATCTTTGCTATCTCCAGATTTTGGAAGTTGATTGACCGCAAGACTAAAAACCTGCGCTCCGGTTGCCGAAAGCACCGACTTCACGGCCTCTCCAATTCCTCCCTCCGGATAATGATCTTCTACCGTTAAAATCTTACCATCACATGAAGCAGAAATTTGTGCAAGCATTTCCTCGTCAATCGGCTTTACCGAATAAAGGTCTACAACCGCAACGTCTATATCTTCAGCCCTCAAAGCTTCATACGCTTTTAATGCTTCGTGAAGCGTAATGCCTGCACCAACCAATGCAATTCTATCACTTTCCGATCGCCGTAAAACCTTACAGTGTCCAATGTGAAACTCCTCCGTGGCCTTGTATAAAACAGGCGTCCCACTCCTTGTTGTTCTCATGTAAGAAATGCCTGTGTTGTAATTTACCATCTGTTCAACAAGCTTGTAGGCAGACACAGAATCACTAGGATAAAGAACTATGGAGTTGGGAATGGAGCGCATCATGGCAATGTCTTCTAGCCCCATCTGAGACGGGCCATCTTGCCCGATAGAAACTCCGGCATGAGAACCACAAAGCCTAAGCGGATTTCTGCCTACCCCTGCCATTCGAATTTGATCGTGTGCTCGAGTTAAAAAAGCACCAAATGTTGCAGCAAACGGAATTTCACCCCTGCTGCTCATCCCAGTTGCCATCCCAACCATTGCTTGTTCGGAAATAAAACTCTGCGTAAAGCGCTCCGGAAATTGTTTTTCAAACATATTTGTGAAAGTAGAATTTCCCACGTCACCATCCAAAACAACCACATTTTCGCTCTCATGACCCAAATCTTTGAGCGCTATACCAAAAGCTTTTCTGGTAGACATGTTTGACATCAACTCTTCAAAATCAGGACTTTTATCAATGTGAATTTTGACCTCGGGCACTTTAACATCTTGCGATTCAACAGTTTTTTGTTCGGTTTTACCTAAACGCTCTTCAAATTCGCCATATCCAGCAAACGAGCGCTTTATTTCTGCAATGCCATCTTTTGCCTCCTTCTCTGTCAAAGCTTTACCGTGAAATCCGTTTTTGTCCGCTATCGATTTAACTCCGCATCCCTTGATGGTTTTAGCCAAGATAACACATGGACAACTCACATTATTCTTGGCTACATCAAAGGCATCCAAAATTTCGTTGATATCGTGTCCATTTACACAAAAAGCTTTCCATCCAAAAGCTGTAAATTTTTCAGCAAACGCCTCTATATCATGCCCGTGAAGGCTTTCTCCCGTCTGTCCGAGTCTATCGCAATCCACTACCGCCACCAGATTGTCCAATTGATAATTAGAAGCAAGACTAGCCGCCTCCCAATTTGAACCTTCAGAAAGTTCGCCGTCTCCAGTCAAAACATAAGTCCTAAAACTGTGCCCCTTCCTTTTGGCGCTGATCGCCATTCCTACGCCCACGGCAAGTCCTTGCCCCAAAGATCCTGTCGCAAATTCAACCATTGGACAAAGCGGCGTTGGATGACCTTCTAACGGTGAATTGAAATCTCTGAGCTGAAGAAGCTCTTCATCCGATATCACTCCTAACTGCTTTAGTGCAGCGTAAAGAACTGGTGCGGCATGCCCCTTAGAAAGAATAAATCTGTCTGTATCCGGACTGTGGTATTTTTCCGGATCAATGTTCATAACCCCGAAAAACAAAGAAGAAATAATTTCAGCCGCAGAAAGACACGATGTCGGATGTCCAGAACCTGCAGCCGTTGTGCTTCTTATCGAATCTATCCTCAACATCGCAGCTCTAAACTGTAACTCCTCGATATTAAAGATTTCTTTTTTTCTTTCCATAATTCCTCACCCAAAAATAATCCTTTTCACAAATTTAGTTATAAGCGTATCATAGCTGATGTGTTGTATGTGTAGCGTTATTTCTAACCTAAATCTATCTTGGAAACGAAAATGATCAGCAAATCCGATAAATTGCTAATGAGCCTAGCCAACGATAAAAACCGTTGGAAAATGCGCCTTAGAACATACTGGAAACACCTGATTGGCGATCTATATAATTTCGTTAGAATCGAAAAAATCTCTGGAACAATGATCACATTGATTGTCAAAAATTCCGTCTGGGCACAGGAAATACAAATGCTATCCGAAGAAGTTATAAACAAAATAAACAAGTTTCTGAAAGCTGAGCGCATCAAAAAAATACGCATAACCACGTTTGATTTTGATGAGTATGAAGAAACCAACGACATAACATCTCAAAAATGCAATGGTCAACTTTCAGTCCTCTCTGTAAAGAATCCCAGTTACCATGCTACCCTCACGCCAGTAGAGAAAAGGAGACTTAAAATAATAGGCTGCAAGAAACTCAAAGCCTCCCTAAAGAGCTTTTATTTAAAATGTAAGGGGCGTGTGGACAATGAAAATAAGGACAATTTTACTAACACTGGTATATCTTAGCGCAAACAGATCCAACGGCTTTGTAAATCCAAAATTGAGCTACTCAAAAAACCTTCAAATAAAACAATCCAAACATCCAACTGAGATGAATTTGACAACAAAATCACCTATTTCCAATATAATATTTTCTCAGGATAGCTTTTTTCATGAAAAAGATGAGAGTGCCGAAAAATACGAACTTTACCTTAAAGCCATCTATCAAAACACGTCTGGTGATAGAGGCGCAGTGGAGGACACTTCCAGCTCACTGATGTCTATGGCTCCCCATGCAGCTGCATACGATGTGAGAACGAAATATTTGTTTGAAACAGGACAATTTTCCAAGCTGATCAAACTACCAATTTTTTCCTCTGATGACTGGAAAAAACTTAACTGGGAAACAATTCTTCTAGGATCAAGAGCAATGGAAGCAGCGGGCAAAACCAAAAGATCTGATGCTATGTTTGATTACTTACGTGAAAAACATCCAGACCGTGATCAGATTGTCTATTTTGATTCTGTCAGACTTTTAAAACGGGGTAACAGAGACAAGGCTCTCGAAAGAATAGATTCGTTTCTCGAAGGTGCAACCCTTAAAGCAAGGCATGCAATTTTTTATCAGCTTAAGGCCTCAGTTTTTATGAAACCACCTAAAGTCGAACTAAAAAAAGCCCTCTCAATGATAAACAAGAGCTTAGAACTCAACCCGAGAAATCCCAAAACTTGGCTTTCCAAAGCCGCACTACACGACCGTTTGGGACAGGACGATAAAGCAATAAATGCTCTTAGATCTCTTCTCAACACAACAGATAATCCATCTTTCAGAAAAATCTTGGTCGAGCGCCTGTTCAAGAAATCCCAGTTTAAAAAGGCTGCTGAAGAACTTGAAAAAATAAACGAGGAAACACCGGAGCACTACTTTGATTTGGCACTTTTAATGTGGAAAGCAGAAGATTTTAAAAATGCAGAAAAAAATATCAACAAATCCCTATCTCTAAACAAAAACTTTAGAAAAGCCAGATTCTTAAAATTGGAAATACTGCTTGCACAAGACAAAAAAAATAAAATTCTTGAGATGCTAAAAACCTGGATCAGCGAAGAGCCAACAAATCCAATTGTTTTAAAAGCTCTTCTTTCTCTTATCGGGCACGGATTCAGCCCAAAAGAAATTTTACCTATTCTAGAAAATACCTTTAAAAACAACCCCGAAAACACTATGGTTGTCAGCGCCTTTGCAGACTTAAGTTTGGCGGCAGGAAGAGATAAACAAGCACTAAGTACATACAGAAAACTTATGAAATTGATTTCCGGAGACACTGAACTGGAGTCAAAAACGCTCCATCAAATAGGATTTTTACAATACAGACTTGGCGACGCAAAATCCGCAGTACAAAATTTAGAAAAATCGGTTAAACATACTCCCACAAGCCCAGCATCAAATAATCTTTTGGCATACCTTTATGCTGAAAGGGGCAACAATCTGGAAAAAGCTCTTGAGCTTGTGAATATGGCATTGAGCAAAAATCCTTTAAGTTCAGCATTCCTGGACACAAAAGGGCTTATTCTAATGAAATTAAACAGATATGGAGATTCTCTCACAGTACTTAGAAAAGCACTAAAACTTGATCCCCTAAACACAACCGTAAAAGATAGAATTAATAACATCAAAAGTTTGATGCTTAAATCAAAATAATGGCACAGCAGAGCTAATCTAATTTGCAAGCAAGCTCTATAAATGCAAAATTATAAGTAGAAATCGTACAAATGGCTTGCTTTATTACATCAAGTTTTTGTTATACCAATTGAAGTTGTATCCGTTGTTCGTTTAACGAGCGCGCAGAACAGGATCCTTTCGACAATCTGAGAACAAATCCCCTAATCGGCCTGTGTATTTGCGCCGTTCAGGAGAATGATGCGCGATGAGGAAAAAAGTGAAAACATATTGTATTGTTGCTGGGGCTTCTGGGGGTCATTTAATCCCAGCTCTCGTTATAGCACGGTCTTGGAAAAACAAAAACAAGACAGGAAAAGTGATGCTTTTCAGCACGACCAGCTCAATCGACAAACGCGTTAGCCAAGACTTTCCGTTTGTTGACAAAGTAGTTAGAATGTCGCTTTTTAAATTCTCTAAACGTCCCGATCGCTTCATTGCATGCTTAATTTCATCTGCTTGGGCACTTTTAAGATCACTGTTTGTATTTTGCTTTAACCGGCCAGTAGAAGTTGTTTCAACCGGAAGTCTGATATCTGTTCCAGTTGTTTACGCAGCAAGATTCTTCAGAATCCCAGTCGTCTTATATGAATTGAACGCCATTCCTGGAAAGGCTGTAAAAAAATTAGCGCGAAAGGCCAAAGAAATACGAATGCCTTTTTCGAGTGCAGTTTCTTATTTCAAAAAAATGCTTCCTTCGGTTGCTAGCAGATGTAAAAAAGTTCAATATCCACTCAAATTCCCGCGTGATGTTGCAGAGTTTCCCAAAGCAAGGCTCATAGGCAAAATAAACGATCAAATCGAAGCCTCCTTTGCAATTGAGGGAAAGGCCCCTAAATTTCAACTTTCTAGAAAAACTCTTATGATTTTTGGCGGCTCGCAAGGCTCTCTGAAATTTAACGACTTCATGCGCAAACTCGTAAAACTTAAAGAAAACTTTTGTGATAAGATCCAAATAATTCACCAAATCGGAAGTGAAAACGTAAAAAGATGGACCCGCAGGTACCAAAAAGCGGGAATACCGGCCTTTGTCTTCAGCTACACGGACATGATAAAGGAATGTTACCAACTTTCCGATTTGGTTGTTTCCAGAGGCGGCGCTGGATCATTATTTGAATTGGCATCTATGAAGGCCAAATCCCTCATCATTCCTCTAGAAGCGGCTGATGGACACCAAATTCTAAACGCAAGAGATATGGTCAGGCAACACCCAGACTTATTTTCTATGACAATGCCAGAAGAATTAGAAGGTCATGCCAAACAAGTTGCTACACAAATTTTTTCTCTTCTCGGCTTTATAAAAATAGACATTGAAATAACCCCAGCCAGACGAGCACCCAGAAAAATAGAACACGGTGATAGTAAAGGCTCAATAAGGCCATAACAATTTATTCACTTGACCAGTCCGTGTGTAGAGCTAGCCTATTAGTGTAATACTTTGAGCTCTGGGGCCAGTTTATCCGGCCCCAGATTTTGTTAACCAAGGAGTAACGACAGATGAAAAAATGGATAACTCTTCTAAGTTTAATTGGTGGACTTTTCGTTTTATCACAAAGACACTATGCTCGCACACCAGAATCGAAAGAAACAACCTTAGAAGTTGTAAAAAAAGTTGCCGCAACTCCAGTTCATAAGGCTGCCAGGGTTGTAAAACCTGGAACTCAAGCAAGCAAGGTCAGGGCTAAAAAAAAGGAAATCCGTACCATAAACAGGATTTTCAGAAGTGCATTTTCCACTGAAAGCTCTATGGCATATCTTCTTCTTATGGCATTTTTGGCAGGTATCTTGGTTAGCCTTACACCATGCATTTACCCTATGATTCCGATCACCGCAAGCGTTTTAAGTTCAACTGGTGATGGTGGCGTCGCAAGCCATATCTTACGCTCGGTGACGTATGTTCTGGGAATTGCCTCGATATATTCTTCACTCGGATACGTTTCAGCAACAACCAGCGTAATGTTTGGGCAATGGATGGGCAATCCTTGGGTGGTTGGTGCTCTGGTATTATTTTTCTTGTACTTGGCATTCTCAATGCTTGGGTTCTATGAGATCGGCTCCTTTGGAATTTCTAAATCCCTCGGAACAGGGGGCTCTAAAAAACGCTCTCTTTTTTCTGTATTTCTTTTTGGTATTTTTTCAGGCACAGCCGCATCGCCCTGTTTAAGCCCCCCTCTCGCAATGCTACTTGGCCTCGTTGCAAAAATTGGAAGCCCATTTTTCGGATTTCTTACACTTTTTTCGTTTGCGCTTGGACTAGGAATAATATTGATAATAGTTGGAACATTTTCGGGATCTTTAACCGTACTTCCTGCACCAGGCTCTTGGATGGAGGACATCAAACGTATTTTTGGTTTTTTAATGCTCTTTGCCTGCGCATACTTTGTGTCACCATTTTTCCCTATTTATCTTTCTCATTTGCTCTACACACTACTATTTTTAGCCGTTGCAACCTTCTACTTTTCCAGCAGCCGCAATGAATCTATTTTGTCAGTTCTTCAGATTCACAAAGAAGCTGAAGGGAGCGAGGTCGAAAAACTTAAGACAACCTTTTCAGCACTTCCCGTCAGAGTGATACTAAAAAAACTTGCAGCCATGATTCTTTTCGTGTTTGCCATATATTACCTTGGACTTGCCTACCTCAGATTTATGAATACAACAGCACTAAACGTCCTAATAAAATTGCTGCGATAATAACTGAAGCGGCAAAAGGGGAAATGGATGGTTGTTTTTGTGTTAATACTGTTCGTTTTTACCTCGAGTCTTTGCGGCGGCAATGTCGGCTGTTGCTCATATTCGAATATAGAAAGTCGAATCAACAACAATGAAAAGAACCCTTTAAGACGGAACCTATCTATCGCCAAAGGCTGCCTTTACGTAATCAAAAACAAGAACCTGCACCTACGCGTTCCGTACGGAAATACAACCTCCACTAACACACTTCTAAACTTGCTTTCCCCATTTTCGTGGGGATGCGCCAGGATTTGCGGACACTTATTCCTCTTTATAAGACCAAGCAAATCTAAACTTTTTCTAAAAATCTCTCCAACTGGCGGAATTGAAATAATTGAAAAAAACTACCAAACAAAAGCTGAATTTTTAGTTACAGAAACAACAATGAATATGTTCGACAAACTGGTCTATTCCAACCAGAATAACGTAGCTCAAATGAACGCATGGAGTCAGTCCAGAAAATGCTCACGGTTGCTGCGCAACGCACTGAACAGCATGATCTACGGACAATTTAAATTACTCGTGAACAGAGATATTTTTGTCGAGTTACTGCCCAATGAATTCGCCTTTGGAATGTCAGGCGCAGATGAGTTATTCTTTAAATCAAAGATTGCACCAGAAAACAAAGAAGAATCAGAAATGATTGTGTCCGCAAGCATCTCACCATTAAAAACTACGTTCCGCCTGTGGCTGGGTGGCATCTCAGTGGATCGCTCCAAGAACACCTTAAGTGAGCCACTAGACGTTGAATTGAGTGAAAAAGAAATGGCTGAACTAACAAATATTGTCCACAAATACCAAAGTAGTTTTTCAACAATATCCTCACTGTCCGAGCAATGCATAGTTCAACAACAAAAACTTATTGATTCATTTAGCGACAAAATGGAACTGGCAAAACAAAAGCAAAAAGAACTTTCAAAATCCGGCTTCTGGCTTGACGTCATTCAATAAATAACAAGGTAAAGGAGAATATGAATCCCATTAAAAGTTTTTTATACATTGCTACTTTTATCTGTATAACTACTGCAACGGAGGGGTGTGACAACTGCTGTTCGTGGCTTAAACGACTGTGCTGTGCTGGAAAAAAATGTTGTTGCACTTGCAATGAACGCGATCAAACGACACGACTCTTTGTGGTAGAAAAAAAAATGTCGGAACATGAACACGAAGCAGCATTTCCAATACAATCATCATTTGTTTCTATGGAAAAAGGGCTTTACGGAGGAGTACTTTGTATAACCTGCAAAAAAGAAATCGACATAAAAAATGACCACTGTGCCTGGAGCCTTTCTGACTGCTTTGGTATTTTGTGGGTCCACGGAAACTGTATGAAAGAATTTTGCGAGTCCCACACCTGCAACTCTGTGGTGGAAAATGCTAAAATAAAGGACGTAAAAGTTCCCACTTGGTTTGTCTTTTTCGATAATGAAATTCACTGTGAAAGCCAAAAAGAGCTTGAAGAGGCTATCCCAGAGAATTCATGGCAAGATTACGTTTCTCCGGAAATTTTTAGTGAACACATGATAGTTGAAGTCCACCAGGCCACAATTGGTAGGGGCACAGACATAAAATTCATGGCTATAGAAAAGGTATCAGTCGGTCTTATTTCTACTTACAAGGGACTTCAATATAACTCACGCATAAAAATCCCCAAATTTTGCGGAAAAAGCGAAGGTGCAAATGGAATGCTTTGCTGCATATGCAAAAAATCAGCAGATGATATAACAAGAACTGCTATCAGAAGCACCAATCCAATAGGTGCACTTTGGTTTCATCTGGACTGTTTATCAACTTTCGGTTCATGTCCCCCTGGAGAAGCTTTGCGAAAAGCAGCGCGTGATCTCAGAGAAAAAACTATATATCAGGCCAAGCTGACAGTTTTTGTTGGCAAAACACTTAGGTGTTACTCAGAACAATCACTATGCAAAGAACAAACAACTCCATTTCCAATAAATGAAATTCATTCCTTTTTTCCAAATCACATAATTGACATCATCCGTCCTTGCATAACTAAAGATGGATATAAATTTAATTGGGTAGAAATATACCAAGATGGAGAGTTGATGCATCGCGGCTTAGAAGAAAAAGTACGTTCACATCAACCAAAAAGGTGAATTCATGAGCCTACTTTCTTGGTCCCAGCAAAATCTTCATCCAAAAACCCCAGGGTTTCTTCAACATCACTTTTTTCACCCCTGATGCATTCATCTAAAAAATCGTCCATTCGATTCTTGGCTTTTGCGCACTTCACACCTTCAAATGCTTGTTTGGTTTCTTCATAAACTTTTTTTGCTTCTTCTCTTCTTTTCACTTCCAAAAGCAGATAACACAGATCAATTCTGGGTTTTATCCAATTAGGCTCAAGCTCGATTGTCTTTTTCTTGTGAAAAATGGCTTTTGAAGGATCTTTTTCCCGCTCATACATAATTTGCGACAGAAATGCGTGGAGCAGAGCATTTTCAGGTTCTAGCGAGATAGCCTTTTTCATAAGTTCTACTGCGGTTTCTTTGTCAAAAAAATCATGATACAGAGTTTCCGCAAGCCAAAACATTGCTTCTGTGTTTTCAGGCTCAATTTTCAGGGCCTTTTCCAGTACATTTTTTGCTTTTTCTGGCTCGTGAAAAGCGTCAAAATATAGAAAACCAAGCTCAATTAACGCTTTAACATCTTTGGTATCTTTCTCGAGAAGTTTTTGTAGGGTTTCTAGGCGGGCAACATCTTCTTCAGTTTCACAAAGTACTCTGGCATGAACAAACCAATAGGGTGAAAAAGAATATGGTCCACAACCAATAGCTCTTATTAATCTTCCAATTGCCCTGAAATCTGAATAGTTTGGAAATTGCCTAAACCATAGTAATTCCTTAAGACTCTCCCAATCATGTTTTATCGACCCAATGTATGTTTCAGGATCATCGGCAAGATTATATGCCGCATCAGTTTTTACTGAAAAATACTCATCATGAGCTATTTTGATTACACTATCTCTATTCCTCTCCACCCACTTAATGATTATCCTGCAAGCCTTTAAAAGATCTTTAGTTTTTACCTTGGAAGAGTCCGACTTACGATTTTTATTTTTTTGAGGGTTTTTAAAAATAAAGGCTATGGCCTCAAGCAAACCACCTAGATGTTCAACATGTAAACTGTAAATTATTTCTTTTCCAACAACAATTTCGTCCAGATACTCAATATCCTCATATATATTGGTGATGGTTGCACAATCACCCTCAAAAGCGCCTTCGTATGCCACAGTCCAGTAAAAACTTGCATGATTCATGTTTATGGGGTTTATACAAATGCTTTCAAAAACTATTTCGCATATACGTTTGAAGTCTCTAGGGCTAATTTCGACCACTTTAAATTCTTTCCTATAAATCTGCCTACATCAAAAAAACGTGCCCTACAACTTTTATGACTCTACCAAGTCGACCAAAGTCCTTACCTTCCATGATATTCTTGTTAATCAAAAGCCTAGAGAGATTATTCCATTCATCTACAAATGATCTTTCAATAATTCTTGGATCTTTGTCCATACATAAAATGTCATTTGAGTTAACCGCCGGATATTTGTCAAATTCCGTTTCAACAGTAGAACCTTCAAATTTTTTTATTGTTTCCGTAATAACCGTGCACATTTTGAATAAGTCTTTCAGCTTAAGTTCATATTTGTTTAATCCTTCTTTTGACTTATCCTTATTTTTTTCAGAATAACAGTATTCTACGGCTTCTAATAAATTTCCTAGCCATGCTGAATGTTCGGCTATTGGCATATTTCCACTTTCAATGAGACGATTCAGAATTTCTAACTCATCGACCAGAGACCCTATGGTACAACCTGAACCTGTCTCTAGAAATTTATCTTCTGCATCCCAAAAAATGGTCCAGTAGTAGTCCAAACAATCGATATTAAAATGAATATCTCTATTCAGCAAAATTTCACAAATTTGATGGAAGGGATCAATTTTAACCCTTGTTAAACAACTATTCATCTCCACGTACGCCACTTGATTTTATGCCAAATACAAACCAAGGAACGCAGTTTTGTTGCAACGTGTATCCAACAACTTTGATTAACCTTCCTAGTCGGCGCAAATCAGCAACATCAAATTTATAATCTTCTCTCAATGCTTTTTTTAAATGTGACCAATCATCCTTTATTGAACCCATCTCTATTTCCGGGTCACAGGCAACCGTGTAGGCCTCCTCAGGATTAAAATAGGCGTACTCGTCTACATCTATGGAAAGTTTGTCCACACCCGCCAACTCTATTTTTTTGATAATCATTTTACATAAAGCCAAGATATCTTTGGTGTGGATTTTTAAAGGTTCGTACTTACATTTTATTGTCTCGTTAGAATTTTTGGACATAACATACCCTGCAGCCTCAATAATTTGCCCCAGCCACTCAACATGGACGCTTCCAGGTATACTCTTACCCTCCAAGGCCTTTTTAAGAGAATCCCAGGCATCGCATAAATCCCCCAACGAATCATCGAATTCCTCGGCATTATAAGCCCTTCCAAATCCAATCGTCCAATAATGAAAAACGTTTCCGAAGTCTATAACCTCCATACCCAAATCTATGACTTTGGAGAAAATTTTGTCACATATAATTCTTAAATTGTGTACCAAAACATTCATAGGCATTATTTCATATCAACCTTTAGAAAATCTTTTATCCAAAAAACCCAGGGTTTCTTCAACATAACCTTTCTCACCCCTGATGCATTCATCTAAAAAATCGTCCATTCTACTTTTGGATTTTGTAAACCTCACACATTCAAACGCTTTTTTTGCATCTTCGTAAACCTTTTTCGACTCTTCTTTTCTTTTCACTTCCAAAAGTAGATAGCACAGATCAATTCTGGGTTTCATCCAGCTCGGTTCAAGCTCGATTGCCTTGTTTTTGTGAAAAAAAGCTTTTGAAGGATCTTTTCCACGCTCATACAAAATCTGCGACAAAAATTCGTGTAGCAGAGCGCTTTCAGGCTCCAATGAAATAGCCTTTTTTATGAGTTTTACGGCAGTTTCTTTGTCAAAAAAATCATGATACAAAGTCTCCGCAAGCCAAAACATTGCTTTTGTGTTTTCAGGCTCAATTTTCAGGGCCTTTTCCAGTACATTTTTTGCTTTTTCTGGCTCGTGAAAAGCGTCAAAATATAGAAAACCAAGCTCAATTAACGCTTTAACATCTTTGGTATCTTTCTCGAGAAGTTTTTGTAGGGTTTCTAGGCGGGCAACATCTTCTTCAGTTTCACAAAGTACTCTGGCATGAACAAACCAATAGGGTGAAAAAGAATATCCACTATAACCTATTCCCTTTAATAACCGCCCAATGACTCGCAAATCATTAGTATCTGGAACAGATCTTATATTCAACAATTCCTCTAGTCTTTTCCAGTCTTCCTTTATAGAACCCGTATAAGTTTCCGGAAACTGCACAGCATTGTATGCATCATCCATATTGATTGAAATATACTCATCTACGTTTATTTCAATTGTTGAGGTTCTATTTCTTTCTATTCGTTTGACGATTACTCTACAAGCTTTTAGAAGATCTCTAGCATAGACTGTCATTGAATTTGATTTTTCGTCTTTATCTTTTCTCTGTTTTTCAAGGACAAAACTAACAGATTCAATCAAACTTCCTAGGTGCTCCACGTGAAAATTCCAAATAACGCTTTCTCCACTGACAATTTCAGCAAGACACTCCAAATCCTCAAACGTATCAGCAAGAACTTCGGAGCCACCTTCAAAAGCATCTTCATACGCAATAGTCCAGTAGTAACCAATTAAGCTAAAATCGATTTTATCAACACACATGTTTCTAAAAATTATTTCGCATACACTTCTGAAATCGCGCGTACTTATTTTTGCCACTTTAAATTCTTTCCTACGTTAGGA
>JBHPCE010000007.1:0-26246 GCA_042576345.1 Candidatus Babelota bacterium
TCCTTGATCGATTTTGGCTTCTCTTATAGTTAGAATTTTTTTTTGTACAATGAACAACTGTTCATTTAGAAAAATAGGGCCATTTGCTAGTATCACTTTTGCGAAAAATTCCACAGCGCCACTGCTTCCTACTATTCCAAACCTTGCTTCGTTGTTTTTATCGTAGTGCCTTACAAGCGTTATTATTCCATTATTTGAGTAGCAATTTAAGTCTCCAAAAATTTCGTCACAAATCATTTTGAAATTCAAATCTTCACACCGAACGTCATCTTTAAATTTTATTGATACATAATCTCCAGGAGTGGTTTTTGAAAGGAAACCCAAGAAGTCTTCCCATGTTGAGTAGATTGAATCACTCCCGATTACTGCAAATTCTGTGACGATGATATCATCATGATCCATTATGGGTTTTAGTTCAAATGTTTCAAGGAAACGAGGGGGTGGTTGGCCTACAAATTCCTGAACCATACCGCAAATTTCAACTGGGGCATTTCCCCATGCATCATAAATAGCGGCGGCAACAGAAGCTTTTGGTCTTTCTCCTGGTTGATCATGTGACTTTAGCGCATTAAAGCCTAAAGCACAGGAAATAACAATGAGCAGTAAGAAATTTGTTATTTTTTCCATCTTTTACCCTACTTTTTCAACCTCTAATTAAATTTTTACTTCAATCTTAGGTTAAATTTAGCAGATAGATTGAAAATGTCAAGTTTTAACAATGTGAAATGTTTACGCATAATGTTTAGAAAAAGTTACATTTGCGAGTTTTTTCTATGGTGTGAGATTGCAAAATGGTGGGCATAGTCGCGTAGTGCTGTCAAAAGTGCGCCTTCGATTGTTTTCAAATCCAGTTTTTTGCCTGTCGGTGGTAGCGTTGGTGAGAATATGCGCTCTTCACGTTTTGCAAGGGCAGCGCATTGAGCTCCTTCTGGTAAAACTTTTAACGCAGAACTTAGTTGCCCCTTGCCTCCGTCGATTAAAACAAGGGTTGGCAGGTCTTTGCCGCCTTTGTATCGTCTAGAAATGATTTCCTGAAGGCTGGCGTAATCATCCCCAGTTTTAACTGTTTTGACGTTGAAATGTCTGAATTTGTTGGGCGTTGGGGTTCCGTCGGTAAATCTTATACAACTTCCTTTGATGTTTTTTCCCTGAGTGTGAGAAATGTCGAAGCAGTCGATTGTGTGGATGTTTTTGGGAAGTTTAAGCAGTTTTTTAATGTAGGACGCAGAGTTTTGGAACTTCTCCCGTTCTTTTTTTGCCATTTCTATTGCCAGAGCCACAGTTTCTGGAGGGGACTTAAAAGTTGTGTCTATCACAGAAACGTTGGTTTCGCTTTTATGCCAAGTCTTTAAAAATGCTTGTAGAAGGGCGATATCTTTTATTTTAAAGTTAACAAAAATGCTTTGAGGGCTGGGGAAAACTCTATAGAAACTCAGTAAAAGATCTACGGGATTTTGGGAAAATTGATTGATATTTTCTAGAAATATTCTTTTTTTACGTACAATGCCGTTTTTTGATGTGAAAAGTATTGTGGGCTCTGAAGCATTGTTTCCCGAAATCCAGATGTGTTCCTGCATAGAAATTGCGCGGTTTATGGGTTTTGAGGCATCAGATTCAAGTAGTGATCCTAACGTTTTGTTTAGCAGATCGCATATTTTGGTTAGCTTTTGTGCTTTTTCAAACTCCAAATTTTCAACATTGTGTTTGATTTGTTCTTTGGCATCTTTAACAAATTTGCTTGGACCTTTTTTGCACAATTTTTTCGCTAGATTTAGGCGTTCTTTATAGGCCTCTACGTCAAAGTTATCTCGGCAAGTGCCCGCACACTGCCCCATATGGAAGTAAAGGCATCCTGATGGGATTTTTCTTTTACATGTACGAATTTTGAATATTTTTAGAAGCGCTTCGTACAGAGCTCTTGCCTGCGAGCTTTCTGCAAAGGGTCCGATGAGGGTTCCTTTTGTCTTGCCAATCTTTGCTCGGCTTCGTCTAATTTCTAATTTTGGTAACTTTCCTGACGTGAAGTGGAGATAAAGAAAGGGTGTCCCAGCTTTAAGTGTCACGTTAAATGGTGGCTGGTGAGTTTCGATAAGCTGAGCTTCTAAAATCATCGCATCGAGCTCAGTTTTTGTAGTTTGAAAATCCACAGAAACTGCAAGATCAACCAAAGTTTTGGTTTTTACGTCTTCAATTTGCGTTTTCAAATAGTTGGAAGCTCGTTTTTTTAGATCCTTAGCTTTGCCAACGTACAAAATTGAGCCATCAGAATCGCGAAATATGTAAACGCCTGGGGAATGCGGAAATTTGGATATTTGATTTTTAATGTTTTTTGCTGGCATTTGCCTTGTTTAGATTTGCGCGGGCTGCTTTCACAGCCCGCATGGGTTGGTTATTTTCCTTTTTCTATCGCTTTTTTGCCGTGTTCAAAGATTTCTTTGATTCCAGCGACGCTTCCCATAAGAGAGCTAGCTTCGTACGGAAGTAAAATTAGCTTGCCATCTTTGCCCTTGGTTATTTCTGGCAGGGCTTTGATGTAGTTGGTGGCAATGATGTAAGAAGATGGATCTTTGCTTGGAAGAGCATCTCCAATTATTCTTATTGCTTCAGATTCTGCTTTTGCAACCATCAGCCGTGCTTTTGCATCACCTTCGGCTCTTTCTAATTTTGCTTGTTTTTCGCCTTCGGCTTCTAGGATTGTGGATTGTTTTTCACCTTCAGCTTCCAAAATCAGGGCTCGTTTCCCACGTTCTGCACGCATTTGCTTTTCCATAGCCTGTCTGATTTCCAAAGGTGGAGTGACTTCTTGAAGTTCTACTCGATTAACTTTAACGCCCCATTTATCGGTTGCATCGTCCAAAGTTTCTCTTAGGCGCTCGTTGATCATGTCTCTTGAAATAAGAGTTTCGTCTAAGTCCATTGATCCAATGACATCGCGGAGTTTTGTTTGAGTAAGCTTTTCTATGGCTTCAGGTAAATTGTTTATGCGATAGATAGCCCACTTTGGGTCGGTAATTTGATAGTACAAAAGTGCGTTTATTTCCATTGTTACATTGTCTTTGGTTATAACATTTTGTTTTGGAAAATCATAAACCGATTCACGTAGATCAATTCTGGTTATTGTGTGTGTGTATCTGTAGATGCGTCTTCCTGTAGGGTCCTGTTTTACAAAAGTCCATACAGCGGAGTGTGGATGGTCAAGAAATGGAATTACAAAATGGATGCCTGGGTGCAAAATTTTGTGAAATTTTCCAAGACGTTCAATGATGACCACTTCAGCTTGGTCGACAATATAAGTTGCCTTTGCAAGAACTATCATGAAAAAAAGTGCTGCGGCGCCAAGTAAAATTAGAAAGCCGCCGATGAATATGCCGTTTGTGTAGAACATAGTTTACCTTTCTATGGTGTGAGTTTAATTTTTGATTTTGATTAATTTATTTTTAGATTTTCTTTGTCTTCTACTACCCATAGGCGCCTCCCTTCACTTTGCTGCAGCCGCAGTTGTTTGAACAACAATCAACTTGTTGCCCTCGATTCGCAATATTCTAACGCGTGATCCAGTAGAAAGAGCTTTACCGCCTGAGGTTTTAGCTGACCAGATCTCTCCGCCAACTTTAACATGTCCTGTGCTATTTTCTTTAATTTCTTTAACCACTGTGCCTTGAAGGCCTTCAATGGAGCCCACGTTTGCGATTTCCGACTGAGAAAGCCCACTTCGTTTTAAAAATCTTTGTATCACAAAGAACGCAACAACGCTCGTTACAAGAGCTGTTGAACATTGGGCAGCAATGCCAAAATTAAAAGTGGCGCCTACCGCTGCAGCAAAAGCTCCAACAGCAAACGATATGAAAAAAAATAAACCAGGAACGGCCATTTCCAAAAGCATAAATATTATTGCAATGAGTGCCCAAATGTAAGGTGCGTGAATAAAAAGAATGCTTGTGAAGTCTGTAAGTGTGTACAACATTGTTTTCCCTCCCGAGCTGTAAGGAATTTTTGATTTATAGTTTACTGAAGGCAGCTCTTTAACAATTTTGATTGTTGCAAATTTAAAGATTTTTGGCAAATGAGAATTGTGTTATTTCTTCTTCATATGGCAAAGAACTGATAGCTCGCTTCAAATTTTTCTATAATGTCATCCCAGACTTGATCTGGGATCTAGTCCTTTTTTTGCCAAAATATGCTTTGGTTCCTGGAATTTAATTATCTAAGTTTAAGCTCAAAGTCTACTATTGAAGCACCTTTAAGCACAAAGTGCTGTGGATTAAGCGGTCTAGATTCCAGATCGAGTCTGGAATGACAATGGTTAAAAAAATAAGTTTCCAGAACACTGTCCACATGAATTTTTATAGTTTTAAAAGATTAAAGTTTTTTGGCAAATGAGAATTGTGTTATTTCTTCTTCATAAACTGAATAAGTATTTCAAGATGCCTCGGCAGGTCTCCCTTATGCTTTTCTCCAGTGTACATTTTTTTAAGTGCATTTTCAGGCTTTAGCCACTCGGCGGACACAAAGTCTGATTTGTTGTAGTTGGGTGTTTTTGAGCTGTAAATGACATAGAGCTTAGAAAAACAATGTGTTTGGTTTTTGCAAGGTGTGAGGTGTGCAATTTGTTCAAATTTTTCGCTTGAAAGATAAATGTTAAGTTCCTCTAAAGTTTCTCTGAAAAAGGCTTCTTCGTAGGTTTCTCCAGTGGATACATGGCCACTGACGCTGTAATCTAGGCACATAGGAAACAGTACTTTATTCGGGTGCCTTGTTGGAATCCAGACTTCGTTGAACTGATTGATTAAAAAGGCGTTCACGGCCCTATAATTTCTCATTTTTTTTGCGTAAATTTCGTTTCTGGGAGCTTTTCCGATGACGATGTCATCTTGTGACACAAGATCGAGGATTTCTTCGTTGGAATTCATATTTTTCTCCAAAATGCTAATCAGAGCCGCGAAAAATCGCAGCTCTGATTGAATTCAAATGGTGGAGGCGATGGGAGTCGAACCCATGTCCGCATCACGACACTCTTAAGGCCCTACGTGCGTAGCCCTCGAATCTACAACAACCACCCTCAAAGGCAGAGGAGTTGGTTGCCGCCTGCTCGGTGATACGACCGCGTTACGGAGCAGAAAAGCCTACCGCGGAAGTTTCGTTATCTTATACGTCCCAGTTCGATGAACGAACACATCTCACAGGAACGACGCATTAGGCTAGGGCCGCGGTTTCTTCGTCTTTACGACGGAATCCAACAACTAAGCTGGACAAGAAAGCCATGACCGCCAATAGTGCCATATGCGCGCAAGTAGCAGTGTTTGCACTTACTTATGTTTGGACAGTTTTTACGAGTTCCTATCCACAACTCGGCACGCTCCCAAAGAGCCCGGCGACACGTCGAAGCCGTGACGCCCCCAATCCTGTTTATTGTCTCATTTATTTGGTTGGTTGTCAAAGAGAGGTTGTTGAGTTAATAAAAAATCATGTTTTTAGCTAAAAAGTCACCCCGCCCCTTTTTGGAGTGTATAAGTTGGAGTAAGTTGCAGTGTAATATTCTTGTTGACGAGTATTAATTATCAGTTCTAATTTCAGTGTGAAGTTGTGTGTGGGATCTATTGTATCCTTAGGTGTTAAGCTTATTGCAAGTATACATGCATTTTTTTTATCGGTTAACTGAGAAAAGATTTTGCTCCTATTTTGTGCAAAGTCTGCCGTGGTTTTAGAGTTATTTATAGCTATTAAATCTGACAGTCTTTTTTTAAATTTATTTTTTGTACTATTAATATCTAGATTTATTGTATAATTTTCTCTAAAATAATAGGTTTCGGTATAATTCAAATAGTAAATAATGGTTTCTTGTTTTAGGCAAAAATAAAACAAGTAAGCTAGATATAGGTCAAATTTTGATCCCTTGCGAATTTCTCTGCAAGAACGATTTTCTTCATATTTCAAAGAGTCTTTTTTAAATGTCGACCCTTTTAGAGTTGCTTTTAAAAACCTTTTAAGCATGTATTTCTTGTCATAGTTTTTTATTGTGGTGGGGCATTGTTTGCAACATCCACATGCTGGACAACACGTTTTTTTGGATTTACAGTTTTGGCAGTCTTCGAATTCTCTGAAATGTCTAGCTTCGTGGCATTTTTTTGGTTTTTTGCAGTGATCATGATCGTTAATATGGCTAGGTAAGGGAACAAGGCCGACTGAAAGTGATGTTATCAAAAATAATGCTTTAAAGTTCATATTCTTTCCTCTATTTTTCTTTAAACCTACTTTTCTTACAACATGCCAATTCTAACACTTTTGTGATTAATGTCAAGTGGTGTAGCATTATTCCTTTTACAATTATTTATTTTAACCCTTCAGGGCGCTTCCCTATTCTGGTTGTATGATTTTTTAGTGCGTTTTGGCTGTTTTTTCTGAATGTGATAGGATGTTTGAAATAATGTGTGCGTTTTGTGGGGAATATTGATGGCAAAGAGGCCAAAAACTGTAGAAAATTGCGATGTGCCGGCTAAAAAGAAAGCTTTTGGGCAACATTTTTTGCGTGATAACAGCGTTGTAGAAAATATGATTAAACGCGTCGATGTTGAAAATGGCTACAATGTGCTTGAAATTGGTTGTGGCGATGGTTTTTTGACAAGGGCTATTCTCGAGCAAGGGTCCTGCAAAAAGCTTTTGTGCTTCGAAATTGACCCAGAATGGTACGAGTTTGTAAGAAAGACTGTCAGAGACAGAGATACTCGTTTGGACATAAGACTTGAAAATGTGCTTGATTTTGACTGGAGAAATTTAGAGAAGTTTCAGCCTCTTGTGATGCTTGCAAATTTGCCTTATCAAATAACTTTTCCCATTTTATACAGAATTCAGCAGTGCAAAGGCCTTTTTAAAGAGGGTGTTGTAATGATTCAAGAGGAGGTTGCTCAAAAAATTGTTGCTGGTTCTGGACGAAATTACGGATATGTTTCATTGTTTTTGCAGCACAATTTTGAGCTTGAATTATTGGATAGAATAGCTCCAGAAGCGTTTGAACCGCCCCCAAAGGTGTATTCCAGGCTTCTGTATTTCAAGCCACGCTTTGACGCTCTAGAAATCAAAAATGAGGCCAAATTCTGGAAATTTGTGAAAATTTGTTTTGCCAGTCCACGCAAAACACTAAAAAACAACCTCTTGGCTGCCGGTTTCGATATTTCTTTATTTTCTGGTGAGCTTTTGGCTTTGAGAGCGCAACAGATGAATTTTGACGATTTTCTGGTAATTTGGGACAAGCTTAATCAGCGTTGAACCATTCGCATTCTCTTATCCAGCTGAGAATCATTTTTTCTAACTCATTTCCTCTGTTTATCTCAATAAGCCCATTAAAAATAGTGTGTAAAGCTCCTGGCGCTAGATTTCGCAGATGTCCGGCCCATTCAGAAACATTTTGTTGCGAAAAATTGGTAATTCCCCAATATTCCAGAAGCGCTTTTACCACAATGTATTCCGTTGAGCTGCTGTAGTCATAGAACGCGTTTTGTCTGACGAGCTGTGGTCGTGGTGGGGGCGCATCTTCACCAGAAAGATCCATTTCATCTTTTTCGCAAGGCAGGATGTCTACTGCCGCCAAGCATATGGCAGTCAAAAGTGACAGCATAAAAAACTTCACGTCTCTCCCTCTCCTTATTTGAGTCAACAAATAAAGTTTACGCTTTATATTTTATTTTCAACAATGAATTTGAATGCAATTTGGCTCCAGCGTTCCATGTGTTTGTACAATCTTCTGCAGTCCTTCATTGCAACAAGTTGACCGGATTGGAGCTCACTTTTGACTGAAATCTCGTCAGTGTCGCCTTCCATGAGATATACAAATCCAGTGTGGACTTGGCCGACCTCATCGGATTCATCGTTCAGAAGCCCTAAGAACGAAGTTTTAAAGCTTCCAGAGAAGTTTACTTCTTCCTTCAGTTCGCGTCTTGCCCAGTTGAATATAGACTTTTTGCTCAGGTCAGATTTTCTGACGTGACCGCCTATACCGATAGAATATTTACTTTTGAGGCGTTGCTCAGAGCTTTGGTCTGCGCGCTGCATTACGAATATTTTGTCTTCGAATTTGTAAATTATGTATGGGATTATTTGTTTCAAAGATGGGTTTTGCTCGACCTTTGAGCGCCATTCGAATTTTTTGAAGGTGTCGATAACACCATAAATTTTTTTCTCTTCAACCTGAATCATTCCCTGTGGTGATGATGGGCCAAAAAGATTTAAGCGTGGCACTACTAAGATTTTTTCGTCGCGTTTTCTCTTTTTTGGAGTTGTCGCTTTAACAGTTGCTTTTTGTGTTACAGTTTGCATGATCCTACCAATTTTGGGTTAACAAATTAATTCATCTGATATTGTTGTAACACGATTATTTAATTGTGCCAAATTTTTCACGTTTTTTTTAAAAAAAGTGAAAAAGTGCTTATTCTAAAGCCTAAAAAGGCTCTCGAGAAAATGCGTCCACATGGAATCTTTAGCAAAATCACTCTGCCTGTAGGCATTGTCTACATTTTGATAAGGGAAATATATAGAAAGTCCTTTTGCCTCTCTAAATTTATCACTGGCAACGCGGCTCACTATTATTTGGTCGAGAAGTTCCATGTTATTCTTGGCCGATTTTATCAGATCTCTGATGTGCTTTGATTCTGGCTTTTTCTTTTTTCTCAAATTTGGTTTTCTGGCGCTTCGGTTGATGGGTCTTCGTGAAAGGTCGGCAACTTGCTCATAGCCCTTTGGAACGCGATCTTCTAGTGTTAATCGCTCTATGAGGCGTTTGCAGAATGAATAAAGGTCTACGTAGACTCTTGTGCTAAATTGTATACATCCATTTCTTGCTCTGTGAACGGCTTTTACAAAACTTTTGTTGTTGGTTCCGTGTTTGATGCATTTGCCTATTTTAAGGATCATGTCATCCAAGCTCTGCTTGAGTTGGTCAATTTTTTGAAGATCGATTGCCGATTGTGTGTAATAATTTGTACGTCCCTTGTAGTAGTCGCCATAGGTTTTTACAACAAGTTTTGCCATCTCTTTTGGTGATGGGAGTTGTGAGGTGAGGGCAGATGTTAGGGAGAGATAGTCCCAGCCCCTTGCAAGTTCTAATTCTTCTGAGGCGATCATGTATTTTGCAAATTTTCTGATTTGGTATGCAATTTCTACCATGCCCATAAAACAGGCGTCAAAGCCAACGCAGTCGAGTTTACGGCCCAAGATTGAGCCGGATGTTATTTTTTTTAGTGAGTTTTGAAGGTCAACATTGTCTATGAAGACTTTGTTGTCTTCGTCAAAGAGGATTCCGCGTCGCTTGTTATAAAGTGCGCTTAGCTCTGGCTCGAGTATTCCTGCGATGTTGATTCTTGGGTTAAGTACAAGCTCTCTGTTATTGAGCAAGACTCTGATGGGACAGCCGAATGGTGGATTCAAAATTCCTGTACCATGGTTCCAGAGGACCAAGCAATAGTGTTGTGCTGGATTGTTTTCGATGCCCCATTTTACAAAATCCACTAATTTTTTACCGGGATCTTTGGGATTTCCGATTTCGGCATAGTTTTCCAGAGTTATGCTTTCTTTGCCAATTTTGTACCGCCATGCGCCTTTTTTCTTAGGCTGATCCCATTGAGCAACGATGTTGACGCCGCGGTTCCCGTATGCTTTTGCCATGTCCCGGAGGTTTTGGCTGGCGTATGGGGCCAAGTTGTTGCGGGCTTGTATATATATCATCACGGTCCATTTTGAGTACGATAAGCAGCTTGAGCACGAAAATATGGAGCAAAAAGAAAATAAGAATATGATAAACGAAGTTTTCTTCTTTTTCATGTTTTTAAGCGGTTGCATCGTAACCCTCCACTTTTGTTTCAAGCCTCAACTGGGCTTTAAGCTGTGGTTCTTTGGAATTGTCCACGAGAGCCCATGTCCCTCTAAACTTCACTATAAGACTATTTGGTTTAGGGTGTTTTTGGCAATAATTTCATATTTGAAAGTTTTTGTTTGATTTGAAAAGGGTGCTATGTTTGTGGATTGAATAAAGTTGTTTCAGCTTCCAAAACCATGATTACAGCGGACTTATTTCGTGTTACGCTTTTGGCTGTTATGGGTTTAAGTTTTTGCTTAAGGGCAGGTTATGAGGTACGAATTTTCAGCCATAGAGAAAAAGTGGCAAGAGCGTTGGGAGAAGGATCCATTTTTTAGGACTAAGAACGATAAGTCGAAGAAAAAATTTTATTGTCTGGATATGTTTCCATATCCGTCTGGATCTGGTTTGCATGTTGGGCATTGGAAGGGATATGTTTTTTCGGATGTTTATGCTCGGATAAAACTTTTAGAGGGGTATGACGTTCTTCATCCAATGGGTTGGGATGCATTTGGGCTTCCGGCAGAAAATGATGCAATAAAAAAGGGTATACATCCGCGGGATGGCACAAGTCGAAACATCGCAGTATTTAAAGGGCAGCTCAAAAAAATTGGGGCCACATATGACTGGGACAAGGAATTAAGCACGATTGATCCGGGTTATTACAAGTGGACGCAGTGGATTTTTTTGAAGATGTATGAAGCTGGGTTGGCTTATCAAGAAATGATGCCTGTTAACTGGTGTCCAAAATGTATGACAGGTCTTGCAAACGAAGAAGCCAGTGGGGGTGTTTGTGAACGTTGTGGGGCAGAAGTTGAGCAAAAGCCTTTAAGACAGTGGGTTTTGAAAATAACTGAATACGCAGAAAAACTTTTGAATGGGCTAGATGGTCTTGATTGGCCAGAGCGTGTTCTTCTAATGCAGAAAAACTGGATTGGAAAGAGCTACGGAGCTGTGGTCAATTTTGAGTGTGAAGGCACGATTTTACCGATCTTTACAACGCGGGCAGATACTCTTCCGGGAGCCACTTTTGTTGTTATGGCGCCAGACCATGATCTTGTTGAAAAGATTACTTCCGAAGACCAGAAAATTGCCGTGCAAGATTATCAAGAAAAAGTGTCTCACATGACAGACATGGACCGTGTTTTAGACAAAGACAAAACAGGAGTCTTTACTGGTAGCTTTGCAACAAATCCTGTCAACGGCGAAAAAGTTTCTGTTTACCTTGCAAGTTATGTTCTTTCTCATTATGGGACAGGAATCATAATGGCTGTGCCAGCACATGATGAGCGTGATTTTGAGTTTGCCAAAAAATTTGATTTGGAAATACGTCAGGTGGTCAAACCAGAGGGGGATCACCCCGAATACTACGACATAGATGGGAGTTTAAAAAAGGCGATTGTTGAAAATGGAACGCTCGTAAATTCAGGCCAATTTAACGGTCTTTGCGCTTTGCCAGAGGGTGCCAATGCGATAATTGATTTTCTTTGTGAGCAGGGGAAAGCGAAGCGTAAAACATGTTACAAGCTTAGAGATTGGGTATTTTCGCGTCAAAGATATTGGGGAGAGCCGATTCCACTAGTTCATTGTGACAGCTGCGGAGTTGTTCCTGTGCCGGAAAAAGACCTTCCTGTAGAGCTTCCAGAAGTTGAGCGTTATGAGCCGACGGGTACAGGGGAATCACCATTGGCGAGTGTTGAAGAATGGGTAAACACAGATTGCCCAAAGTGTGGCGGAGAAGCTAAAAGAGAAACGAACACTATGCCACAATGGGCTGGTTCTTGTTGGTATTTTCTGCGTTATCCAAATCCTGGTTTGCAAGATAAACCGTTTGATCCAGAAGATATGAAATATTGGCTTCCTGTAGATCTTTACGTAGGTGGCATAGAGCATGCAGTACTCCATCTTCTTTATTCACGTTTTTATGTGAAATTTTTGCACAATGCTGGTTATTTACCGTTTGACGAGCCGTTTAAAAAACTATTTAACCAGGGAATGGTTTGTATGAGGTGCCCGAAGTCTGGGCGAGTCGAAAAAATGGCAAAATCCAAGGGTAACGTTGTCAATCCTGATGAAATTGTAAAACAATACGGTTCTGATACATTGCGCCTTTACATGCTCTTTATGGGGCCGCCGGACATGGATAATGAGTGGAACAGCGACTCCATTAAAGGTGTTTGCAACTTTTTGGGAAGATTGTGGGGATATTTTAATTCAGACAATCTTTTGTCAAAGGGAAGTGTTGCTGAAAATGGCGTTCAGAAGAGGTTTCACAGATTTTTGTCTGATTTTCAGGAGCGCATTGGAACGTTTCATGTCAACACCGCAGTTTCTTCAATAATGGAGTTTTTAAATGATTTGAATGAAAAGTCTATGAAGCTTGATTTCGATTTGGCTCAAGACTTTTTGGCTGCAATTTCAATCATGGTGCCTCACTTTGCCAGTGAAATTCTTGAGTTAAAGCTTGGTATTCAGCTTGCAGATTGCTCTTGGCCCAAGGTAAATCCAAGTTTGGCTAGTGTAAATGAAGTTTCTGTGGCTGTTCAGGTTAACGGCAAGGTTCGTGGAACAATCGTGGTTGAAAAAGATGCGGCTCAAGAGATTGCCCAGCCCATTGCCGAGGCACAGGTTGAAAAATGGCTGCAAGGAATGAGAGTGGAACGTGTTATTTTTGTTCCGAACAGGATGGTTAGTTTTGTAGTGAAACCTTCTTAGTAAAGACAAAATTTGCGGAAAAGGAATTTTAATGAAGTTATTTTTGGATACGGCTGATTACAAGGCAATTGAGCGTTGGGTAAGTGTTGGTGTTGTGGAAGGTTTGACAACCAATCCGACACTACTGAGTAAGCAAGAAGATGACCATATTACCTTATCAAAAAAATTGTGTGACTTGGTTTCTGGAGACGTAAATCTTGAGGTCATAGAAAACGATCCTAAATCTCTTATGGAGGAAGCAAGAAGAATTGGTAAAATCGCGAAAAATGCTATTGTTAAAATCCCATTTTCAGTCGAAAACTTACCGGCTATCAGGGATTTGGTGAATGAGGGCATCAAAGTGAATGTGACATTGGTATTTTCTTTAGTCCAGGCACTTTTAGCTTTTAAGGCGGGTGTGGAGTATATTTCTCCGTTTGTTGGGCGTTTTGAAGATTCTGGCGGCGATGCTGTGGATTTTTTGACATCCTTTGTTGAATTGAGAGACTATTGGAGTTTTAAGACTAAAATTTTAGCGGCCTCGATAAGAAGCGTGGGGCAGATGGAAATGGCTATTCTTTCTGGGGCTGACGTTGTAACAGTTCCCCCAGAAGTTTTAGAAAAAGCTACCAAGCATGTTTTAACAGAAAAAGGTATCAGGACTTTCGAAAATGACTGGAAAAAACTCAAGGGAGGAACATTTTAGTACGATGTACGATTCAAACAGGGTTGTTCTGGTTGACAGAAAAAATAACGTCATTGGGACTGCCGGGAAATTGGAAGCTCATCTCAAAAACCAACTTCACAGAGCATTTTCTGTTCTTATTTTTAACGAAAATGGTGAGATGTTGATTCAAAAGAGAGCGATGGACAAATACCATTCAGAGGGGCTTTGGGCCAATGCTTGTTGCAGCCATCAGGGGCTTGATGAAGATTGTTTTGTCGCGGCAAAAAGACGCGTTCAAGAAGAACTTGGAATGAATTGTAGCGAATTTGAGCATTTTGCAACTGTTTGGTATCAAGCGAAGCTGGACAAAAATCTTTTTGAAAATGAATTGGTTACAGTGGTGTTGTGCAGAGTTGAAAATGATGAATCAATTCAGCCAAATCCAGAGGAAGTGTCTGATTTCAAATGGTTCTCCAAAGATGACCTTTTGAAGGATATTTCTGACAAGCCGGAGAAATATACCTATTGGTTTAAGTTTTACATTCGGCTTTTTGGTAGAGACCTGAATTTTAGATGAGGGATGATGCGAGTGAATAAAGAGAATCCTGAAAAAGAAAAAAAAGAGACAGCAATTAAGAAGATTCCATGTAAAGATATTCCAACTCATATCTTGGCGGGTTTATTGGTGTCCTTGGATGAAATGTCTTTGTTTTATGAGGATATTAAAATAAAAGTTGAATGTATTGATTCATTACGCGGCGAACTTATGGACCTTCTCGAGGCAATTAAAGTTTCTAAAGCTGACGTTGAAAAAATGGAAAAGGGTGTCAACGATTATCTTGGACTTTTGAATAAGGTTTTAAGTGAAGTTCGGGCTGAAATCGTTTTCTTCTCTAGGTTTTTTGATAAAAATCCACCGGAACACATAGAAGTGAATGCCGCTGTTTCAGATCTTGATGCTTCTAAGGTGTTACGATTTAAAGCAGTTCAAATGAGAAAGAATACAAAGACGATGCGAAAGGATCTTCAGGTGAGCTTTTCTCGATATGAACACGGTTTAAAAAGGCAGATTCAATATTTCAAGATTCATTTTTCTCAACAGCCAAATAAGGCTGTGTAAACTTATTCTTTTTCCACAAGTAAATAAGAAAAATCGGCCCGGGAAGCTTCCGCGGGCCGATAAGTTGTATTAGTTGTTGTGTTGTTATCTCTTATCCTACGACGATGATTTCGGAACGCCTGTTTGGAGCAAGTTCCGCAATCAAGCTTTCTCGATCTGTTTTGTCTGTCCATACCAGAGGATCGCTTGATCCCATTCCTACGGCTTCGACTTTGTCAGATGGTACGCCTTTGGCAACCAGTTGGTCTACGACAATCTGAGCACGTTTTTGTGACAGAGCCATGTTCCAGCTTTCTGAGCCTGTTTGGCAGCCGTGTCCTTGTACAACCAATTTTTTGCCTTCTTTGGTTGCGGAAAGGGCCATTTCAACGTTCTCTTCTAGGACATCTTCTTGATTGTCTTTGATGTCAGATTTATTGATATCAAAGTTAATTGTTTTGAACTCAGTTTGTGCTAACTGTTTCTCTGGAAGCTCTTCGTCCCAAAGACTGATTAACTGATCGATTTCCTTTTCAACATCGTCTGCTGTTGCAACCGTTGTTTCCCCGTCGACCTGTTTTGTGCCTCCTTCTGGGGTTAAGCCATCTTCGAGAAGGTTTATATCACCTTCTGCAAAAAGTTCTGCGTCATCATAATTGTAAACTGTTGGAATGTCTCCACTTTGGGCTACTTTTGTAGTTTTGTCTTTTTTGCCTTTTACCGACTTCTTTTTGTCTTTACAGCCGGTGATGGCAATACTCAAAACTAACAACAACGACAGGTATTTGTTCATATTTTCCCCCTATGAATAACCTGTTTAACAAAAGCCGCTTACCTGCGCGGCCACCACACAACAACTAAGGACAGATATAACATAGTTTTAAAGGCTTTCCTACTCAGAATTTTCTTCCTCCGGTATAATGTCTAAGTGTGCCCAAAAACAAGGTCTGTGATTTTGTATAGCAGTTAATATCTAACCGACGGGAAGTTTCTTGAAAAAAATTTTAATAAATTCGGAACCATGGCAGACAAGAGTCGCGGTTTTGGATGGAGATGAATTGCGCGATCTATCGCTGGAAATGCCTGAAAAACCAGAGCTGGAACGTTCGTTTTTTAAGGGGAAAATTATAAAAGTTTTGCCGGGGATTCAAACGGCTTTTGTAGACATTGGACAGCAGCGTTCTGGGTTTTTACACATCAGTGAAGTAGATAGAGTTTTGGCGTCAGAAAGGATTTTTGAGAGCCAAGATTCTGGGGGAGATACTGGAAACGAGGAAAAAAAACCTAAGAAAATATCTAGGAAGGCTATGGATATAAGCAAAATCTTTTCTGAAGGCGATGAGGTTTTGATCCAAGTTACCAAAGAGCCTGTTTTTGAAAAGGGAGCAAAACTTACTACGTGCTATACGATTCCCGGTAAATTCCTTGTTTTGATGCCTAATATTCCCCAAATTGGCATTTCTCGTAAGGTAGAGGGTAAAGAGGAGCGTAATCGTTTAAAAGAGCTTATTTCCGAAATTTTGCCGGAAGGTATGGGGGCCATTGTGCGTACTACTGCCGATGGTCGATCTTCAAAGGATATCAAGCGTGATTTGTCGTATTTGCTCGCAACGTGGAAATCTATAAATGAGACTATGAAAAAAGTTGGGCCGTCTGAGAAGGTGTATGAAGATGTGTCTATAGCTCTAAGAGCGGTTAGAGAGCATTTAGAAGAAGATACAGAAGCAATTGTGTGCGATAGAAGTTCTGTGATCACAGAAATTAAGAGTTTTATACAAAAGTTTATGCCTGAGCAAATTAGTAAGATAAAACACTACAGGGGTGTGCAGCCGATATTTGACAAATTTGGTGTTGAAAAACAAATTGATGAGTTGTTGCACCGCAAAGTTCATCTTAAGTCCGGAGGGACTTTGATAATAGAGTCTACGGAGGCGATGACTGTTATCGACGTTAATACCGGGAGATTTGTTGGGAAAAAGAAAGGAACCTTGGAAGAAACAATTTTGAATACCAACTTGGAAGCTGCAGAAGAAGTTGTAAGGCAATTGCGGTTGCGTAACATTGGCGGATTGATTGTTGTCGACTTTATAGACATGATGCATTTGCCCAACAGACAAAAACTTTCTCACCTTTTGACAAAAACTTTGAGAGAAAAGGACAAACTTCAGTCTGTAGCCTTGAAAGTTTCTGAATTTGGGCTTGTTCAAATGACCCGAAAAAGGTCTGGTCGAACATTGGCGCAGCAGTTGACGCATGAGTGTTCTGTGTGCAAATCCAATGGATTTGTAAAGTCTCCGGCAACTTTGAGTTATGAACTTTTGAGAGGACTAAAGCGGGAAATTATACAGGACAAAGTTGCTGGTAAAATAATTGTCTCTGTCCCCGCATCTCAGTTTGAATACTTGACCAGTAGCGCATTTAACGCGCTTTTGTCCTTGGAGAAGAGGTTTAAAATAAGAATTGTCTTAGAACGGGCAGGGGATCTTTTTAGGTCGCAGTTCAGATTGCGAAGAGAAGAAAGCTAGCTTGTGTATTTCTAATTTTTTTGAATAAAATTCCGTTTTTTTATAGAATCGTTTAAAATGAGCGTTTTTTCGTTATCGTGGAGTTGTATATGGAAGGTAAGGATCAGCTAGTTACAGACCGGTATCCTGAGTATGAGCTTGTTATCGGTATAGAAGTTCATGTGCAACTCAAGACCGAATCAAAAATGTTTTGTTCTTGTCAAAATCAGTTTGGAGTGCAACCTAACAGCAACATATGTCAAGTTTGTACGGGATTTTTGGGGACTCTGCCGGTAATTAACAGAAAGGCTGTTGATTACGCGATAATGCTTGGTTTAGCCACAAATTGCTCCATCTCTAAGGTTTGTGAGTTTGCCCGAAAACACTACATGTATCCGGATCTTCCAAAAAATTATCAAATTTCTCAGGACGACAAGCCGATTTGCACTGATGGTTACGTAGAAATAGATCTTGTGGATGGGGAAAAGAAGAAAATTGCGCTTGAGCGCATTCACATGGAAGAAGATGCTGGAAAAAATATTCATGCAAATGTTTCTGGAGAGACATTTGTAGATCTTAACAGGGCTGGTACACCACTGCTCGAAATTGTTTCTAGACCAGACATTTCAAGTTCTGAGGAAGCGAGGTTGTATCTAACGCGCCTGCGTTCTATTGTTCAGTATCTCGGTATAAGTGATGCCAACATGGAAGAAGGGTCTTTCCGTGGCGACATCAATATATCGGTGCGAAAAAGAGGCGATGAAAAACTTGGTACAAGGACGGAGCTGAAAAATGTTAATTCGTTCAGGTACATTGTCCAAGCTATTGAGTATGAGGCTAACCGCCAAATTGAGCTTTTAAATCGTGGTGAAAAAGTTGTTCAATCCACACTTCTTTGGGATGAGAAGGCTCATAAAACCGTGTTTATGAGGTCTAAAGAAGAGTCCCATGATTACAGATATTTTCCAGATCCAGATCTTCCCCTTCTGATTGTTGATGACACTTGGGTTTCTAGAATAAGGGAAATGATTCCTGAGTTGCCAGAACAAAAATTTGTAAGGTTCCAGGAAGACTTTGGTCTTTCTGCTTACGAAACAAATATTTTGACCTCGCAAAGGCCTTGGGCAGAATATTTTGAAAAGGTGGTTGAAGGTTGCAACGCTCCAAAACAGGTTTCAAACTGGATGCTACGAGATCTTTTTGAATATATGCATGAAACAAAGACAGAATTTTCTGACATTAAAATTAAGCCGGAAATGCTTGCAGAATTTGTTGTAATAATTCAGAAAGGTGTTATCAATAGTAAGGTTGCAAGGGATGTGTTTGTGGAGATGGCGAACAGTGGAAAATATCCGTCCATAATTGTTCAGGAAAAGGGTCTTGAACAAATAAGCTCAGAAGAAGAGTTGGAGGGTATAGTAAAAAAGATCATTGATGAAAATCCTAAACAGGTTGAAGCCTATCGAAATGGCAAAGAACGTCTCTTTGCGTTTTTTGTTGGTCAGGCAATGAAAGCTACAAGCGGAAAAGCGAACCCTAAAGTTTTACAGGATATTTTGAAGAAAAATTTGAACAACGATTGATCCGAATCTGATTTACTCTAAAAGTTGGTGCTGCTATGAAGTTCTACAATCTCAACAAGGTGTTACTTTTGTCTCTTTTTTTTGCCGGATTTTCGGTTTATTCAGAAGGCGAAGCTCATTCTGAAACTCAAAAGGTTGAAGAGAGCGATGTTGTCGAAAACGCTTCTGACAGCGGTTCTGGTGAGCAAGAAAAAGAGCGGCAGATAACGCCGTCAATCTATCGTATTTTGAGAGCATATTTCATGCGTGCCTATGGAAGTGCAGAAGAAAAAATTATAAAGGAGCGATTCAAGTATCAGGATGGAGAATGTGGAACGGGATTGGCAAAGATTTGTCTGACGCCTACTGGGAAGAGGGATCCTACGACCTGTTTAAGGGAACATCTTCTTTTGTATGATCTTTTTACCATCCAGGAAGAGTCTGAAAAACTCGATGAACCAGATCCTATGTTTATGGGTTATTCATGTTGGACGGATACTCGTTTATTTTGTGGTGATTTTGGCAGTTGGCATGCAAATATTTTAGGACAAATCGACAGGTGTAGAACTAGCATGGGAACAGTTTATCTGTCTCGTCTTTTATCATCGCCAATAACAAATGTTGCTGTGTTGAAAAAACGACAAGAAATGATCAGTACACTGGTCTTTGACAAAGCCTTTTTTGATAAAATAGATGCTTGTATTGCCAAAGTGAGGCCTGCCTCGAGCGAGCTTTTATCTATGTGGAGAAGAAATTCCAAAGCTTCCAACTCTTTATCTGGCATAAGTTCTTTTTATCCTTCCGAAGATGGGTTAGTTGGGTTTTTGAACTGGACTGGACTTGTTTCTAAAGACAGCGTTGAGCCTTACGATGAAAGTGATTTGGCTCTTGGGCTTTATTCCGTCCAAACAGTTTCAAAATTATCATTTAGTTTTCTCGGATGTGTTTGTGGCGTTGGCCGTGGTGTAGTGGATGTTGCAAAGGGCATTAAGTCAGCAAAAGATGAGTGGTGTCGTAAGAGTTGGAAAGATGGGATTAAAGATCTCTTTAAAGTTGATATTACAGAAACTTTTAAAAATTTAACATCGATTATAATGGGAAATTGGCTAGAGGTTTTCTATACAGTTTCAGATCTTAAGGGTTGGGCTTCTAAGAAGTTTGGTTCCGGAGGCGCTGGTGCCGGAAAATTCAAGTGTGTATGTCGTAAAGAGGTAAAGGAAGATAAAAAAAAAGGAAATTTTTACAGATGTCGATGGTAAATGGTATTGCTCTAAAGCGTGTAGCGAAAAACATAAAAAAAACAGAGCAGCAAATGGCCTTTTCAATATTTTTAAGCAGGGGTATGACCTTGTAAACTGCTGGATGAGGTTGCGTAGGATAAAGAAGTCTTTCGATTCGGCGTATGAGGTTTTGTCTAGCATTGCTCCGTTGATCAGGGTTTTGAAAGAGCTCGATGAGCTTTCGGTTGAAAAGCCTAAATTATTTGATGGACTCACTCACTATGATGACATAAAGAATCTTTTAAAATCTGCGCGCGATGGCAAACTTGCAGAACTAATTTCTTTACTTAATTCAAAAGATTTTGCGGGTGAAGAATTCGAGTACGAAAATGTTATATCAGTTTTGAAGGCGTACAAAATTTTATATCGGGTAAAAGAGGAGTTTATTGGAGCTTTAAGGGCAATTGGCGAGATTGACTGTTATCGTTCACTGGCAGCTCTTACACAAGAACATTTTGATAAAAAGAATGGTTTTGGTTTTCCTGTGAATGATGTTTGTAAAAGGCCTTATCTTAAATTTGAGGGGCTTTGGGATCTGTTCATTGTTCCAGGAGAGGTTGTTGAAAATGATGTCGAACTTGGTGGTAGGGTGATTTCACGAAATGCCTTGATTTCGGGTCCTAATGCCGGAGGTAAATCGACATTTATGCGCTCAGCTCTTTTTGCTGTGATAATGGCTCAAACATGCGCAATTGCTCCTGCAAGGTCCATGAATTTTACACCGTTCAAGTATGTTGATTCTTACGTAAATGTAGAAGATGATCCAGTAGCTAAAAAATCCCTTTTCAAAGCAGAAGTGGCAAGAGTAACTTCGATACTTAAAAATATTAGAAGTGTTCCAAAAGGCTCATATTCGTTCATCATTGCCGACGAAATGTTTAGAGGGACAAATCCAGCAGATGCTTCATGCTTTGTGCGTGCTGTATGCAAAAATGTTGCCTCTAAATCCAAAAACTCAATCTGGATAGTCTCTAGTCATCTTCCAGAAGCTCCGAATATTCCAAAAGATACAGGTGGTATTTTTGCAAACTATCATGTTGGTATAAACAAAGATGCGTCTGGCAAATTTTCAGGGTTTACTTACAAACTACACCTCGGTTCTACCAGGGATAAGACGGCTTTTGACATTCTTGAGCAAACAGGAATGGACGGCGAAATTGTTGACTGTGCAAGGAGAATTTCCGACGGTACCGAGAGTCAAAGGACCTTTATTTCTGCCGGATCTTCAATTTCCAGTTTTGTGCAGAATATTCTCGGGAAATAGTTGTAGCAAAAATCTCAGCCTCTTACAGGTTAAGATGTTTATTGATGATGTTGCGGTGTGGAGATTTATTTTAACCCATTGTCATCCCAGACTTGATCTGGGATCTAGACCGCTTAATCCAGAGGGCTTGGTAAGGTTGAGAGGTGCTTGAATAGGTAGTATTAACCTTTAACCTAGATAATTAAATCCCATGAAACAAAATGTTTTTGGCAAAAAAAGGATTAGATCCCAGATCGAGTCTGGGATGACAATAGAGAAAATTTTGAAGCTTTCCATCGGTTCTTTGCCATAAGCTTCGGAAAATTCGAGGTTTTCATGATTGAGCGTTTGACTGGAGAAATTATAGAAGTTGCTGATAAGCATGTGGTTATTTCAAGTGGCGGTGTTGGTTTTTTGGTGATTATGCCTAAGCCACAAGAGATTGCAGTTGATAGTCAAGCGACGATTTTCTGTCATCTGCACTGGAATCAGGATCGCGGCCCTTCTTTGTTTGGATTCAAGGACCAGTTGGAGAGGAGTTTATTTTTGATGCTTATAAATTGCCACAAAATTGGGCCTCAGATTGCCCTTCAGATTTTATCTCAGACTGATGTGAGAACTTTCGTGGAAATTATTTCTACGGGGCAGGAAAATGAGCTGAGCAAATTTAGTGGAATTGGGCCCAAAAAAGCGCGTCAGCTTGTCTCTGAACTGCAAGAAAAGGTTTATGGACTTATGGAGGAATTGGGAGAAAATGATGGTGAAGCTTCATTTACTGGTGCTGTTCATTTGAAAGACGTTTCGGAAGCTTTGAAATCTCTTGGATATTCTACGCAAGAAGCGCTACAGGCTGTAAAATTTGCCACAAAAAATGGAGCCCAATCGTTTGAACAGGTAATGAGAAGTTCTCTGAGTTATCTTTCGAAGGTACGATAGAATGTCTGTGGACTTTTAATGGATTGAAAATATGAGTGCTACATTATTTTTTAAGCTTCTTTACGTGGAGTTAATACCTTTTTTAGAGATATTCAAAAAGAGGTTTATAGACACCTCTGCTTGGATTTTGAGCAGAGCTCTTGTTTATGTATTTCTTTTTCCAGTGATAGGTGCTCCCGTTGAGTTTGTTGGAATTTTCTTTGCTGGAGCTGCGTTTACTGGAATGATGTTTGAGTTTGTGGGTACGACTGTACATCTTGTTGATGACATTGAGGGAGTAGGGCTTGTAAACTACGAGCTTTCGATTCCGATTTCACAAAAATTAATTTTGGTTAAAATGCTTGTAGCGCACACAGTACGGGCTTTGAGCATAGCGGTTATTTCGGTTTTGATAGCCAAAATTGCAATGTGGAATGCATTTGATTTGTCCGAGATGTCCTTGTTTTTGTTGATTGTTGCGTTATTGTGTATGGGTTTTTTTTCTGGTGCGTTTACGCTTCTTGTGTCTAGTCGATTGCATGATGTTTCCGACATTTCTTTTATGTGGAAAAGCTGGGTGAGCCCTTTGTTTTTGGCCGGAGGTAATTTGTTTCCCTGGCGGGCAGCCGTTACGGCATTTCCAAAATTTGGATGGATTTTTCTGATTAATCCCTTTATGCACGCGAATGAGCTTATCAGAGCGTCTCTTTTGGGGCAGGAGGGATATTTTCCTTTTTGGTACAGTTTTTTGATACTTACAGCTTTTTCTTTTTTGTTGATGTGTGGGGCATTCAGATCTTTCAAAAAGAGATTAGATCTTTTGTAAAGGAATTTGATGAATACCGTTTTTGAGTGGATTAAAAAAGCTGGTGAAAGAACGGTTTTTTATCTGCGTTTTTTGTATCTCATGACCTATGTTGAGTTTCTTTCCATTAAAGGTCGATTTATTCTGCGCGTTGTCAGTTCGTTGATCCCATTGGTTTTTCAAGCGCTTGTTCTGATTTTTATTTTGCCTGTGTTGGGAATTTCTGCCGAATACACAAAACTTGTTGTCATGAGCAGATTATTTATTTCGGATGCCATAAGTTCTTCTGCAAGCCTGCTGAGTGGACTTGGGACTGTAGGGGATTTAGAGCAGGCTCTAATGGCGCCAGTGCCCTGGTGGCTAGTGCTTTTGGGAAGGATGTTTGGATTTGCATTGCGAATGTTTTCAATGACTGTGATTTTGATACCTTTTGTAGTGGTTTTTCTCAAGGGAAAGTTTGTTTTTTCTATCTTATCGATAGTTTTGCTTATGTTTTCTTTGGTGCTTATTCAGTTTTTTGATGCTGTAATGGGTCTTTGGGGTGCAAGTTACACAAAAAAAATGTCGGAAATAGTCAGAGTGTGGGCAAGAGTGATAAACCCGATGTCCTTTATTGCGACATTTTCACCAAAGTGGCCGATGATTATTTCATCGTACCCTGTTGGAGGGTGGTTGCTTTTGGCCAATCCATTTTTATATGTGCACGAAATGGGGCGATCGGCGGTTTTTGGAAGTAGTGGGTTTATTCCGCCTGTAATTTGCGCGTTGATGCTGGTAGTTTTTTCACTCATATTTGCTTTTTTTGGTTTAAGGCGCTTAAAGCGGCGATTTGATCTTGTCTAAACGCGCAATGATACCGTCAGCGGTTTGGAAAGATCGACCAAAGAGTTAGGAAGAGGGCGTTGTTCAGTTATTAAGTCGTCGGCTTCTACGTCCTTTTCTATGCTGACTTGAATTTCGAACTTTTCGAGAACTTGAGAGGTTTCTTGCACTGTTTTTCCCTCAAAATTGGGTAAGAAATAACGCCTGTCAGGCCCATTTGATACAAAAGCAGTTATTTCGTTTGAAGGCATTTGCGAGCTTGCTTGTGGGTACTGTGCAAAGCATCGGTTTTCTGGGCACGTACTCTCGAGGCACACTTTTTTTATGACAAAGTTGTCTAATTCGATGTCTCTAGAAATTTCATCGTCATTTTGTCCAATTATTCTTGGGGTAGACTTTTTTCCCGCTTTTTGCGCTACGCGTAGAAATAAGATGCTTCCGGTTTTGACAGTACTTCCGGCATTTGGAATTTGGGATAGGACGGTGCCACTAGGCACATCATTTGAGATTACACTTTCTAGGAGTCTGGTGTTGAGCCCTACGCTTGAGGCCTTTTTTAGTGCGTTTTGAACGCTTTTACCTGTGACATTTGGTATTTTCACCTTTTTGTTGTCCATAGAAAATTTGGTTATGCCGTAACCAAGGATAAACGAAAAAAATGGAGCTGCTATGAGCAGGAATTTGAAGTTGTATAGTTTTTCTTGCATGAGTTTTCCACACATTCGAATTTATAATTCGCAGGCACGCTTATAAGCTGGATTCTGTAGCCTTTTTAAAAAGGCTGGCAACCATGCATCTTTGCGACATACCCGCACACCTTGGAAACAGGAAATCCTTTGTGTGCCTACATTGTCTTGCTTCGGACGGGGTTTGCCTCGCACGTACATTGCTGAACGTGAGCGTGCGCTCTTACCGCACGTTTTCACCCTTACCAAAGATCTTTTGACCCTTGGCGGTTTACTTTCTGTTGCACTTTCCGTGAGCTTTCACTCCCCTTGCTTGCGCCACTTTGTGGCCTTACAAGGCGTCCATCCTGTTTGAAGTCCAGACTTTCCTCTTTCTCGAAAACGAGAAAGCGATTGCCCCACGTGCCTGCGAAAAATATCCACAATTTAATGTTAGTTCATGGCTTCCAAGATGTCGAACGGTATCTTGGGCGGTTTAATTTTAAGGCTGATTTTGAGCAGATTTGGTGAAAAAATACTAGAAATGCAAAGTTGATCATGAATTTTAGTGCAAAGATTTTGGGAGAAAAGCTGTGAATCTCAAATATTCTGCTTAAAATAGCCTGGAGTGACACTACGTATATAAAGATTGAGCTCAACATAGTCCATTTTTCGATGTAAAACCACGTTTGGAGTTTTTTGCTTCCAATGTACGCCAGGAAAAGAAAAAGTGCAGAAATGAGCAAATTTTGTGTAGAAATGGTTGACCATAGAAAGAGAACTGCAACATCGGCTATTGAGAGAGTTTTGTGGCTAAACCGGGCAATGCTCCAAACAAGTGAGAGTTGAAGACATGCTGAGTTGAAAAATATCCAAGATGATACGTCTGAAAGCAGAAAGAGAACTTGTAGCATTGTCGTTTTTCGATTGTGCGTAGTATTTCATTCCAACTTTATCAGTTTATCGTTTAATAAAATAAAAAAAAATGCGCGGCACGCGTAAGCGCACCGCGCATTTTTACGAGACGTGTAGACCGTTTATAGACCTACCACTTCCCAACTTTTGGAGCGTGTTTTTTATACGCGCGTTTTTTATGAGCTTTTTTCGCTACTCTTTTCTTGGAAGTTGCTTTCTTAGCTACTTTCTTTTTGGGAGCGGCTTTTTTCTTGGCGACTTTCTTTTTGGGAGCGGCTTTTTTCTTAGGAGCAGCTTTCTTGGTCACTTTTTTCTTAGGTTTAGCTTTTTTGGTGACTTTCTTTTTGGGAGTTGCTTTTTTCTTGACTACTCTTTTCTTGGAAGTTGCTTTTTTAGCGACTTTCTTTTTGGGAGCAGCTTTTTTCTTAGCGACCTTTTTCTTAGGAGCAGCTTTTTTCTTGACTACTCTTTTCTTGGTGGTAGCTTTTTTGGTGACTTTCTTTTTGGGAGCAGCTTTTTTCTTGGCTACTTTTTTCTTAGGAGCAGCTTTTTTGGTGACTCTTTTTGTAATCTTCTTTTTGGTTGTTTTCTTTACAGCCATTTTGGGCCTCCAACACGATTGGGGTTTTAAACCTACTTCACTTCACCTTTTTTATATTTTTCTCTGTGTCATTACCCTCCCGAAGATATCCGCTCTCAAGGTTGCTTAAGGTTTATCCAAAAGCCGCCTCATCGACGGTGGAACGACAATCTAAAACAAATTTTATCAATCTTGACCAATAAAAATCTACCATTTGTAAAAAAAATATTTTTTCAGCCCTGTCAATACACAAAAAATCTTGTTGCCAAAATAGTTTTTGGGCCTTAACTTTTGATGGATGTACAACACGTAAAACCATACTTTTAATTTACACGTGGAATAAATAGTTTCTGTTGATCTAAAGTGTAAAAGAGTTGATTTTTCGGGTTAAATTTTTGTTGTTGTTAGAATTGTGGATAGGTGCTTTTAATGCGGTATGCCAAGGTGCTTTTAATTGATGGATGGAGGGAGCCTTTATGGTACAAAATTCCCGAAGTTTTTTGTGGAAAAGTGTTTGTGGATTCGATTGTTTTAGTTCCTTTAAGGAAACAGACGAAACACGCTGTTGTAGAGAAAGTGTCTTTGGGGGTGCCGAAAAACGTTAAATTTTTGTTGCGCTTTTCACTTACCAACGATGCCGAATGAAACGAA